>NZ_JBIUWI010000007.1:0-116150 GCF_044743385.1 Pseudomonas sp. NPDC087639
ATCGGACCTTCGAAGGTCGACATGCCGTAGAACGCCAGGGAAACCACGAGGAAACGCAGGATCGGGTCGGTGCGCAATTTATGCCACGCGCCCGACAGGGTCATCATGCCGTTGATCATGCCGCCCCAGCTTGGCGCCAGCAGAATGATCGACATCGCCATGCCCAGCGATTGAGCCCAATCCGGCAGCGCGGTGTAGTGCAGGTGGTGCGGGCCAGCCCAGATGTACAGGGTGATCAGTGCCCAGAAGTGCACGATCGACAGGCGATAGGAGTAGATCGGACGTTCGGCCTGTTTCGGCACGAAGTAGTACATCATCCCGAGGAAACCGGTGGTCAGGAAAAAGCCTACGGCGTTGTGGCCGTACCACCACTGAATCATCGCGTCGGTGGCACCGGCATACACCGAGTAGGACTTGGTGAAACTCACCGGCAATTCCAGATTGTTGACGATGTGCAGAATCGCCACGGTGATGATGAACGCACCGAAGAACCAATTGCCGACATAAATGTGCTTGGTCTTGCGCTGCATGATCGTGCCGAAAAACACAACCGCGTAGGCGACCCAGACGATGGTGATCAGGATGTCGATCGGCCATTCCAGCTCGGCGTATTCCTTGGAACTGGTGTAACCCAGCGGCAGGCTGATTGCCGCCAACAGGATTACAAGCTGCCAGCCCCAGAAGCAGAACGCGGCGATTTTCGGCGCAAATAGCTGAGTCTGGCAGGTGCGCTGCACCGAGTAGAACGAACTGGCGAACAGCGCGCAGCCACCGAAGGCGAAGATCACCGCGTTGGTGTGCAGCGGGCGCAAGCGGCCGAAACTGGTCCAGGGCAAATTGAAGTTGAGTTCGGGCCAGACCAATTGAGCCGCGAGAAAAACCCCGAGGCCCATGCCGACGATGCCCCACACCACCGTCATAATGGCGAATTGGCGGACCACCTTGTAGTTGTAGGCGGTACTGATAGAAGTGTTCATGGTTCCCCATCCACGGTTCAGCCGAAGTGAGCGCACGCAGAAAACGCTGCGAATCCTTCGTCTGGAGTTATAGGCAGACTAAAAGCGAGGCAAGCATGGACAAACAGCACAAGGCCAGTATTGACGGGGATCAATGGGCGCAGTGCGTACGTGATCATGGGTGGTTATGGGATGCGGCTGTGGGTGAGGCTTCGGCGACGTTGATCCTTGCGCATGGGGCGGGTGCGCCGATGGATAGCGAGTGGATGACGGATATGGCTGGGCGCCTTGCTGGGCTTGGGGTGAACGTGTTGCGGTTCGAGTTTCCGTATATGGCGCAGCGGCGGGTGGATGGGGGCAAGCGGCCGCCGAATCCTGCGGCGAAACTGCTTGAGTGCTGGCGCGAAGTATTTGCCGAAGTGCGACGCCATGTCGCTGGGACTTTGGCCATCGGTGGTAAGTCCATGGGCGGGCGGATGGCGAGTCTCTTGGCCGATGAGTTGGGCGCTGATGCCTTGGTTTGCCTGGGTTATCCGTTTTATGCGGTGGGCAAACCGGAGAAGCCGCGGGTTGAGCATTTGGCTGGTTTGCAGACGCGGACGTTGATTGTGCAGGGGGAGCGGGATGCGCTGGGTAATCGTGAGGCGGTTGAGGCTTATTCGTTATCGCCGAGTATTGAGGTGTTTTGGCTTGTGGCGGGGGATCATGACCTGAAGCCGCTCAAGGTTTCCGGGTTTACGCATGAGCAGCATTTGGCCAGTGCCGCGCAGAAAGTAGCCGAGTTTCTCAGCAGCTGACCGAGCTGGTCTGAGATTTTGAACTGCATGAAGATCTGCTCCCTTTCCCCTCGACCCCATGGGGGAGAGGGCTGGGGTGAGGGGGATCGATTTCAGTCACGACATATTTTTTGGGTACATATCCATTGCTGCGGTAACGGCCACTTAGGGTTTCGCCCTGACGGCGACTCACTTTTTTTACAAACGCCTAAAAAAAGTAAGCAAAAAAACGCTTGCTCCTACGTGCGGCCCGCTCGCTGGGGCTCGGGGTTCCTTCGCTCCGGGATCGATCCGGGCGCAGCGTCTCCGGTTTGCTGCGCTGCACCTCCTCTCGCTGTGTTTGGCTTCGCCAAACGGTCGCTGCGCTCCCACGCCCAGATCGATCCCTCCACTCAGCCTTCCGACGTCGCCCGTGGATCAAGATCAAAAGCCGCAGCCGAGCTAACGCTCATCCTTTGAGTGGGGCGGCATGCGCCGCGTGCGGGGTGTACTCATTTTCTTGTGGGAGCTGGCTTGCCAGCGATGGCGGCCTGCCAGCCGACCAATCCCTTGCTGGTGTACCCGGCCCAACTGTAGGAGCGAGCCTGCTCGCGAAAGCGGCCTGACAAACAACATCAAAACAACAGGCCAACTTCCCGCTTTTTCTGCCCATAAACGCAATCCCGCGAGCACGTTTAAACTACACAACCCGTTACGCCATCGGGCCTACAACACCTTGCGCCGTTACCTACGCGTACGCCAGAATCCGCCGGCTTACACTGCTATGCAGTGGGCTATATCGTTCCCCTGTCACTGAAAATCAGTGATCGGGTTTGGTAGCCCGTCTGTAATAGCTGTATGGCAACACCGTAGGCAGTCCCTCTTCTTGGTGCTCGGTTTTATGGTGGTCATGCGTGGGGCTCACTCGTGAGCGCCGGGTTCCTATTGCAGCCGGTCTACCAACCCGCGTATGGCCGCCACCCTCGTTTGGTAGCGAGAGTGATGGCTCCTAAACTGCAATAGGAGTGTCATCCATGTTCAAAATCACGCCAAACCCACCGCACACCGATCCCATCCCCCATGACCCTGCGCTTGACCCGCAAAAGGTAAAAGAGGCAACCGATCGCGCCCTCGACTACTACCTCAAACCCGAAGACCTGGCGGCTCCGCCAAAATCGCCCAAGTTTCGCCCCGTGTTTCTCGTTGACCCCACGCTGGATGACGAAACCCTGCTCGTCGAAGCCTGTGAGTCGCTGTCATACGCCCATGCCATTGCCGGTAATATCGCCAACTCGGTGGGTGGCCCGGAGCGCAAACCGCTGCTGGCGCTGCAACAGGTGATCATGCTGAACGAGCTGTTGGTCAATCGGTTGCTGGATAAGTTGAAGTTGCCTCAATAATTTCGCTGGCTGTTATGGACTCTTCGCGAGCAGGCTCGCTCCCACACTGGATTTGCGGTGGCACACATATTTTGTGCCCGACGACGATCCCTTGTGGGAGCGAGCCCGCTCGCGAAAGCGGTCTGCCAGACAACATCAAAAGAGGAGGCTGATTACCGGCAATTTCAGCGAGTAAACGTAATCCCATGAACACGTTTAAACCACACAAAGCGTTACGCCATAAGGGCTACAACACCTTGCGCCGTTACCTACGCGTACGCCAGAATCCGCCGGCTTACACGGCTATGCAGTGGGCTATATCGTTCCCCTGTCACTGAAAAACAGTGATCGGGTTTGGTAGCCCGCTTCGAAACCGTCGTATGGCGTCACCGTAAGCAGTCCCTTTTTGGGGCTCAGATTTTTATGGTGGACATGCGTGGGGCTCACTCGTGAGCGCCGGGTTTCCCGTTTCGACCGGTCTACCAACCCACGTATGGCCACCACCCAATCGTTTGGTAGCGAGGGTGATGGCTCCTAATATTCGAAACTGGAGTTACACCAATGTTCAAAATCACACCCAACCCACCGCACACCGATCCGATCCCCCACGACCCTGCGCTTGACCCGCAAAAGGTAAAAGAGGCAACCGATCGCGCCCTCGACTACTACCTCAAACCCGAAGACCTGGCGGCTCCGCCAAAATCGCCCAAGTTTCGCCCCGTGTTTCTCGTTGACCCCACGCTGGATGACGAAACCCTGCTCGTCGAAGCCTGTGAGTCGCTGTCATACGCCCATGCCATTGCCGGTAATATCGCCAACTCGGTGGGCGGCCCGGAGCGTAAACCGCTGTTGGCGCTGCAGCAGGTGATCATGCTGAACGAGCTGTTGGTCAATCGACTATTGGATAAACTCCGTTTGCCGCAATAGTTGCGAAGCCGATGAGTGGGGCGTTTGCCCCGCTCATCGCACAGAAGCCGTACCGCCTAATGCTGATTCATTGATCGGTTCTTGTCAGTTTGAACGTTCCGTTCGGCCACAAACGATAACCTTCGGATTTGAACGTTGCGGTGAAGTCACCGGTGACGGTGCCTGTTGTCCGGTCCAGTCTGATTGTAAGTTCCGCGTCATCGGCATCGACAGTTGCGAATCCCGTGAAACCCGGTGGGGCAGGTATCGAATGGATATGGGCAACATGCAACCCTTTGCCGTCATTCAGTTTGTAGGTGTACTCCATCAAATCTTCATCGAGATAAGGCACGCTCAGAAGAAAGCTAAAGTAGTTTTCTTCGTCCAACGATCCGGTCGAACCGGCAAAGACCCAACTTTCTTCGCCGGTAGGCGCGAAGACGCTATAGGCGAACGAGCTGTGTTGAGCGTTGATGGGCTCAGCCCCGAAACTCCAGTGAAAATCATTGGTGGCGGGCTGGAAACTGTTTTGCTTCGTGATGAAAATGCACTTCGCGCTCATGATGAAATCCTTCTCCGTGTATGAACAAAGACAGGTGAGAACACCTGGGTGCCATTGAAGGTTCTTTAATGAACGCGCGTCTACTGTAAAACCTGACAGCTAGACAGCGTCGGGCAAGTGTGGATGCGTAGGCAAACCAAGGTAGTCAGCGAATTCCGGCTCTGGCGCCATCCATTTCCGACCTGCAATAAAAAACCCGGAAGCTTTCGCTGTCCGGGTTTTTGTTATCGCCAGTTCAATCAGCGGTTAAACCGCTCCACCAACGAATACTGCGTATTGGCCGTCTTCGTCAGCTCTTCACTCAGCAATGCCGAGTTGTGCGCCTGTTCCGAGGTCTGATCCGCCAGTTCCGAAATATTGCTGATGTTGCGGCTGATTTCTTCGGCCACCGCACTTTGCTCTTCGGTCGCGGCGGCGATCTGGGTGGTCATGTCGGTGATGTTGGCCACCGCTTCGCTGATGCCGACCAGTGCCTGATCCGCTTCCAGGACTCGCGCCACACCTTCTTCCGCCTGGCGATGCCCGGCTTCCATGGTTTGCACGGCGCTCGAAGCAGTCTGCTGCAACTTGGCGATCAGCGCATGAATCTGCCCAGTCGATTCGCTGGTGCGTTGCGCCAATTGGCGCACTTCGTCAGCCACCACGGCAAACCCACGGCCCATCTCGCCGGCACGGGCCGCTTCGATGGCGGCGTTGAGGGCGAGCAGGTTGGTCTGGTCGGCGATGCCTTTGATCACGTCGACCACGCCGCCGATTTCGTCGCTGTCCTTGGCCAGTTGGGTCACGGTCAGGCCGGTTTCACCCACAACCACCGACAAGCGCTGAATGGCTTCGCGGGTTTCGCCGGCGATGTCGCGGCCGCGACCGGTCAGGCGATTGGCCTCTTGAGTGGCGTCGGCGGTGCGCTGCACGTGGCTGGCGACTTCCTGAGTAGTCGCGGCCATCTGGTTGACGGCGGTGGCGACCTGTTCGGTTTCCACGCGCTGACGTTCCAGGCCGGTAGAGCTGCTGTGCGCCAGTCGGTCGGACTGTTTGGCCTGATCGGTCAGGTGTTCGGCGGTGTCCTGCAGACGGGTCAGGCAGGTTTTCAGGCGTGCTTCCTGGCTGAGGATCGACATTTCCAGACGTGCCTGGGCGCCACGGCTGTCGGTGTACATCTGCGCGATCAACGGGTCGGACGTGGTCTGCCCGGCCAGACGCAGCAGGCGTTTGAGCCCGCGTTGTTGCCATTGCAAACCCATCAGGCCCAGCGGCACCGACAGACCGGCCGCCAAAGCAAAGCCCCACTGCGAGTTCAGGGTTGCGCCGATCACGAAACCCAACTGACTGACCAGAATGAATGGCAGCCAGTCTTGCAACACCGGCAGCCATTTATCGCTGGAAGGGATCGCCGACTTGCCCTGGTTGATGCGTTGGTAGAGCGCTTCGGCACGGCGGATCTGTTCGGCGGTGGGTTTGATCCGCACCGACTCGTAACCGACCACTTGATTGCCTTCAAACACCGGTGTCACGTAGGCGTTAACCCAGTAGTGGTCCCCGGACTTGCAGCGATTCTTGACAATGCCCATCCATGGCAAGCCTTGTTTCAGTGTGCCCCACATGTGCGAAAACACCGCCGCCGGGACGTCGGGGTGACGAACCAGGTTGTGCGGCGCACGGATCAGTTCCTCACGCGAAAACCCGCTGATCTCGACGAAAGCGTCGTTGCAGTAGGTGATCATGCCCTTGGCGTCGGTTGTGGAAATCAACCGTTGCTGAGCCGGGAAAGTCCGTTCGCGTTGTGTGATGGGCTGGTTATTACGCATGGTTTTTCAATCCGCAAGGCTTTGAAAGGTTGTCGGCGGTGTCAGCTTTTTATTGAATTTTTTTTCAGATTTATGTACGGCGTCGCAAAACCGGCCTTGCTTCAGCCCGCGAGCATCGGATAGGTGAACAAGCCGAAATGCAGCAGGTTCAGCCCGAAATGCGTGGCGATCGCCGCGCCGAGTCCGCCAAAACGGTAGGCCAGACCATAGCCGACACCTGCCAGACCCGCCAGCAACACCCATGTCCAGCCAGCGCCGATATGCGCCAGTGCGAACAATGATGAAGCCAGCAGCAGGGCGAGATTTTCGCCGTATGGCAGGTGCTTGAAGCGTCGGCTCAGGCCGCCCTGTATATAGCCGCGAAACAGCGCTTCCTCGACCAGCGTCACCAGCAGCAGATTATTCAGCACCCACAGCCACGCCTGATCCGGCCACTTCGGCGCCCAGGCGATCACGCCCAGCAACACAGCCCCGCCGAGGGCGAGGATCGCGCTCAAGGTCAGGGCGAGAGCGCTGGCGTACACCGTCAGGCGCAATGAACGCCGCGCGACAATCCATGGGCAGACCAGCAACAGCCAGAGGCCGATCAGCGGTTTGTCCTGATTCAGGTACATCGAGAACGGTACGGCATTGTCGGTGAAGCGTTGCGGGTCGATGGCGCGACCGTTGTAGAAACCGGGCAACCAATGCAACGCCAGCGCCAACGCCAGAACGACGAACAGACCGTGACCGAGATAGCGCGCGACCTGCACGTGTTGCTGACGTACGGCAAAACCGGCGAAGAGCAGAAGCCCGACAGAAATCAGCGCGAGCCAGCCGAGTTGGCCGTAACTCAGCGCCAATCCGTAGCCGATACCGAGAAGTGCCAGATAAAGCCATGGCAGAGACTTCATGGAGGGTCCTTGTGCAGATTTTGTGGAAGGGCTTTCTACACGGACGGGCGGCGGGGGACAAGTGAAGGTGAAGAGCAAAGCAGGGGCTGAAGCCAGTGACAGCCGACCTGTAGGAGCTGCCGAAGGCTGCGATCTTTTGATCTTGATCTTGAAAAAGCCAAAGTCAAAAGATCGCAGCCTTCGGCAGCTCCTACAGGGTTTTGTGGATGGCTGAGGATCAGCGCAAGTTGAGTTTCGCCGCCGCGCGCCCGGTGATTTCCGTGCGCAGTTTCAACGATGGCGCCGCACGCAGCCGGGCTTCATCGACGATTGCGCTCGGCGCTGTATCGGGGCTGCCGGCATTGAACGGCGGTGCCGGCGCGTACTCAAGTTGCAACTGCACCAGTTGCGCCGTATCGGCATCAACCAGTTCAGCCGCCAGCACCAGCGCAAAATCGATCCCGGCAGTAATCCCGCCACCGGTAAACAGATTGCCGTCACGCACCACCCGATCCTTCACCGCAATCGCGCCCAGTGTCGGCAGCAGATCGTGATACGCCCAGTGCGTGGTTGCGCGTTTGCCTTGCAGCAGGCCCGCCGCGCCAAGCACCAACGAGCCGGTGCACACCGACGTCACGTAACGCGCCTGCGCCGCCTGACGTTTGATGAAGCTCAGCGTCTGCTCATCTTCCATCAGCGGCCCGACGCCACCGCCACCGGGCACACAGATCACATCCAGATCCGGACAGTCCTCGAACGTGGTGGTCGGCTTGAGCAGCAACCCGGTGCTGGCGGTGACCGGCATCAGATCCTTCCAGATCAGATGCACCTGCACGCCCGGCAGCGAAGCGAGCACGTCGTATGGCCCGGTCAGATCCAATTGCTGAACCTGCGGAAACAACAGAAAACCGATCTGCAGCGTCATCGTTCTTGCTCCATTAAAAGGGGTGGACGGCTTCACTGTAGGCGCGTAGGTTTTGGCGCATACGCCAATTGCCCCACGAATTACGCCAAATGCCCAAAGCCATCCACGTACTCGCGTTTGCCAACATGCAGATCCTCGATATCACAGGTCCCTTGCAGGTATTCGCCTCGGCCAATGATCTCGCCCGTCAGCGCGGCTTGCCGGTTCCTTATGCGCCGTCAGTGATTGCCAGCGAGGGCGGGGCGGTGATGTCGTCGGCGGGGTTGGCGGTGCTGGCCGAACCGTTACCGGTGGAGCCGAGCGATACGCTGATCATCGCGGGCGGCTGGGGGATTTATTCCGCCGCTGAAGATGTGTCACTCGTGGACTGGGTGCGGGAACACGCGGCGAAATGCCGGCGCGTGGCCTCGGTGTGCACCGGGGCATTTTTGCTCGCGGCCAGTGGCTGGCTCGACGGTCGTCGCGTCGTCACCCACTGGACCCGTTGCGAGCAACTGGCGCAGCAGCACCCTAACTTGCAAGTCGAGGCCAATCCGATCTTCATCAACGACGGCCCGGTCTGGACTTCTGCAGGCGTCACTGCCGGCATCGATCTGGCGCTGGCCATGGTCGAGGAAGACCTCGGCCGCGACATCGCGCTGGACGTCGCCCGGCATCTGGTGGTGTTCCTCAAACGCCCGGGCGGGCAGTCACAGTTCAGCGTGACGTTATCGCTGCAAAATCAGGGCAATCGTTTCGATGACTTGCATGCGTGGATCGCCGAAAACCTGACCTGCGATCTCGGTGTTCCCACCCTCGCCGAACAGGCCGGCATGAGCGAACGCAGCTTCGTCCGCCACTACCGCGCCGACACCGGCCAGACCCCGGCGCGGGCTATCGAGTTGATCCGCGTCGAGACCGCGCGGCGGCTGCTCGGTGATACTGGGCTCCCGGTCAAACGAATTGCTGCCAATTGCGGGTTTGGCAGTGAAGAGACATTGCGCCGCAGTTTCCTGCGCGCCATCGGCGTGACGCCGCAGGCGTATCGGGAGCGGTTTTCGGTGAGTGCTGCTGTTCCTTAAGCCTCAGCTTCCGCCACCTGATTGAAATACTTCGTCCGATCCGGGGTAAACGTCACCACCATCTTCGTCCGTGAACACGTCAGCGAGCGCTCATCACTCAAATCGATATCCAGATCTTCTCCGCGCAACCCTTGCCATTGGGCGAGGTATTTCAGTGAGCCGTGCTTCTCGTTTTTCTTCAGGCTGCGGCTGACGCCACCTTTCCAGCCGAGCACCGGCAGTTCACCCGCGAGGCATTGCAGAGCGAGGTCGGGGAAGCGGGTGGCGCGCTGGCGGCCGATTTCCCAGCATTTGATCAGGCCTTTGTCGGCGGCTTCCCACAGCTGGGTGCGGGTCAGGCCGGTGCGCAGGGGGGAATTGATGGTGCGCTGGACGTGCTGGGACATTCTGGTTCCTTGAATTCGGGTTTTGTTGGACAGCTCCGCTGTGCCCGTTGCGCTTGATGGTAGGGGCGGATGTAACCGCTGGCAACAAGGTATTTCGGGGTGTAAGCGCAAGTTGCGGGGGGAGGGATTGAGTGGTGGTGTTTAGCGAATGTAGGAACTGAGCCGCGCAACTGTGGTGAGGGGATTTATCCCCGACCGGCTGCGCAGCAGTCGCAAAGTCAGTGAATGCGGTATTTCTGGAGGATTGCTTGTGGAGGGTTTGGGGCTGCTTCGCAGCCCATCGGGGATAAATCCCCTCGCCACAGGGAGTGACTGATTGTAGGAATTAGTCTTGCTGCGAGTGGGAGGTGGCAAATGTCCGACAGACTCCGATGACAATTACGGCTGCCACTCACTCTTTTCCCCACTCAAGCGCCTATCGAGAAAACTCGCTGCACTGATCAATGCCAGATGCGTCAGTGCTTGGGGGGTATTGCCCAGATGCCGCCCATGACTGTCGAACTCTTCGGCGTACAGCCCCAACGGATTGGCGTAGCGCAGCAGTTGTTCGAATTCCAGATGGGCCTTTTCCACTTGCCCGGCACGGGCCAGGCATTCGACATACCAGAATGAACACGCGGCAAACGCGCCTTCAGTGCCGGTCAAACCGTCGATGTTGGCGTCATCATTGCGGTAGCGATAAACCATGCCGTCGCGCACCAGCGTCTTTTCGATGGCCTCAAGCGTCGACAGCCAGCGCGGGTCCTTCGCGCTGACGAAACGCACCAGCGGCATCAACAGCATTGAACCATCCAGCGCAGTGCCGCCCTTGTACTGCACGAAATGCCCGCGCTCTTCGTCCCAGAAGTTGTCCCAGATGTCGGCGTAGATCGCTTGGCGAGTCTGATCCCATTGCGCGAACGGTGCAGGCAGCGAGCGTTTCGAGGCCAGCCGAATCGCCCGATCCAGCGCCACCCAGCACATCAGCCGCGAGTGCAGAAAGTGATGTTGCTCACCACGCATTTCCCAAATGCCTACATCCTTGGTCTGCCATGTCTCACAAACCTGATCGACCACTTCGCGCACGTGTTTCCAGCCTTCGTGGGAAATCGCGTCACCGTACTTGTTGACCAGATACACCGCGTCCATCAACTCACCAAAGATGTCGAGCTGGATCTGGTCATACGCGCCATTGCCGATCCTGACCGGTTGCGCACCGCCATGGCCTGAAAGGTGGGTCAATTCGGTTTCCGGCAATTCCTGACGACCGTCGATGGCGTACAGAATGTTCAGTGTCATCGGTTGGCCACAGCAGTCGCTGACCCGTCCGCGTAGCCAGCCCATGTAGGCGTTGGCTTCACTGACGAAACCCAGACGCATGAACGCGTAAACCGTGAACGAGGCATCGCGGATCCAGGTGTAGCGATAGTCCCAGTTGCGCTCGCCGCCGGGGGTTTCCGGCAGGCCGAAGGTGGCTGCGGCGAGGATCGCACCGTGTTTGCGTGAGGTCAGCAGCTTGAGCGCGAGGGCGGAGCGGTTGACCATTTCCCGCCAGCGTCCGCGATAAATCGACTGACCGATCCAGTCGCGCCAGAACTTCAGGGTGCGCTCCATGCAGAAGTCTCCGGCACCTTCGGCAAAGCGCGGATCGTCGGTGGCGCCGAGCATGAAGGCGGCGGTCTGATTCTGTTTGAGGGTGAAGCGGGCAACCGCTGCATCTGCGTCGACTTGCATGGGCTGATCCGAAGCCAGACGCAGTGTTGGTTGCCCTGTGGCACTGAACACCACGTCTTTTTGATCCAACTGCGCACGGGTGTCGGCGCGGGAATAGTCGTGACGAACGGCGCAGCGCATGTGGAACGTCGCCTCGCCACTGACCACCCGCACCCGCCGCATCAGCAGTGGCAAGTCATCTTCGCTGTCACCCACCGGCAGCATGTCGGTGATTTGCACCACGGCATATTCACTGAGCCAGCGGGTTTGCAGGACGTTGGTGTCCGGCAGGTAAATCTGCTCGCGGCGGGCATCGGGCAAGTCCGGCGCCAGTTGAAAAATCCCTGCGTCAGGGGTGTCCAGCAGCGAACAGAAAATCGATGGGCTGTCGAACTCCGGCCAGCAGAAAAAATCCACGCTGCCCTTATCGTTGACCAGTGCCGCACTGCGCATGTCGCCGATGATGCCGTGGGCGTCGATCGGGCTTTGTCGTTCTGGATGATGCTCAGCCATTGCCGCGAAACTCCGGATAGAGGCTCATGCCGCCGTCTATAAACAGGGTGGTGCCGACGATGTAATCGGCGGCATCGGAAGCGAGAAACACCACCGCGTTGGCGACGTCTTCGACATCGCCGATGCGACCGTAGGGAATCAGCTCAAGCAGTTTTTCGCCGGCCGCGCCTTCGGTGGCTTCTTTATTGATGGCCGTGCGAATCGCACCCGGCGCAATGCCGTTGATGCGAATGCGCTGATGGCTGACTTCCTGCGCCAGAGACTGCATCAACAGATCGACGCCGCCCTTGGACGCCGCGTAATTCACATGCCCGGCCCAAGGGATGCGCTGGTGCACCGAACTCATGTGAATGATCTTGCCGGCGGCCCGGGACACGCCTTCGCGCACGCCCTGGCGGTTGAAAATCCGCAGGGCGGCGCGGGCGCAGAGGAACTGGCCGGTGAGGTTGACGCCGATGACCGCGTTCCAGTCCGCCAGCGACATGTCCATAACCGCCGCGTCTTTTTGCAGACCGGAATTGGCCACCAGAATGTCCAGTGAACCGAAAGCTTCGAGGGTCTCGGCGAACAGTCGTTCTACGTCATCTTCCTTTGACACATCGGCGCGAATGGCAATCGCCTGACCGCCGTCGGCGATGATCTGCCGGGCGAGTGCTTCGGCGGGTTCGGCCTGGCGGTTGTAGTTGATGACCACGGCGGCGCCGGCAGCGGCCAGGGCCTTGGCGGCGGCATGGCCGATGCCGGAGCTGGCGCCGGTGATGAGGGCAACTTGGCGGGCGAGGGAAATCTGCATGAGTGTCAGGGCCTGAAGCTTTAGTCTTGAATAGCTGACTGGCCGGCGCAGGCGAGAGTTCAGTGAAAAAATAGCTGCCCCTGCCAGCCCAATGCGCTTTGAGGGGGCAGCGCGTATTAAAACGATCGCTCAGATGTGATAACGCGCACTGTGTTTATGCCATTCCCGATTGCCCGCAATCCAAGTGGTCAAGCCGTTCAGATAGCGTTTGGTCAAAGGCGTGGCCGTGCTCAGCAATTGCTTTTCAAGCGTTACGTATTCCTGCATGACGGCATCATGAATATCCGCCGATTTATCGATGGCATCTTGAAGCGAGCAGTCGTGTCTGGCCGCCAGCAGGTAGGGAAGCTTGAAGTCTCCCGTTTCCTTGAGGTGCTCTTTGTAAGCGGAGTACAAGTCGTTGACCAACGTCGTGGCCAGTGCTGCCAGCGCGCTGATGTGGTGAATCTCCGGCTGGGAATACAGGTTGGCGGGTACTTCGTATCCCCCGATAGCATCAATCAGAACCTGACAAGGCCAGAAACTGTTGACCTGTCGGCTGGCCAGGTATTCCGCGATGGTGGGTTGGGTGCCATAGATACGCCACGGAGCTTCGGCAGCCATGGTGACAAACATGGCAATGGTGATTTGCCGGACTCGAGCCACTTGTGAGGGTGTGCAGAAATGACCCACGCGTGTCATGTAAGACAGCAATCCTCTGATCACCGGGTCGCGCGATTGTTGTTGCGAGAGTTCTTCATCGAAAGGCGCAGGCAAATAAACCGGGTCGATAGCCGTGATGGCGAACGACAGCATTTGGGCCACATTCTCAGGGCGGCCGCCAAGCGATTGGTCGTCACAATAATGGTCATCCACCGCGAACAATGCCGCGAAACACTGCGCTGCGAGCAGCAACCTGTCCGGATCGTCCGTGTCGGCATGGCACAACATTGCATAGCGGCCGAAGTCACTGGCTCGCAGTTTCTCGTGTTTACCGGCAAAGATACCCACGCTCGGTATCCACGCCATCAGACGCTCGTTGACCTCCTGGCCCAACGCCTCATCAATGCGTGTGGGTGGAGGGCAAAAGAGTTCGCGCACGACAAAGGGTGCAATTGCGCTGCGTGGTTGTGACGAGATCGTGGGCTGATTCATGGTGTGCTCCTGTTATCGACGCTGACTCAGGACACTGAACGCAATAGTCGGGTCCGTGCTTGACGGGCGAGTTCCTGCGTAAGTAACGGTGGGAATATAAATGCGCTTTGTCGGGAGAAAGCGCACCTGTCAGGTCTGACAGGTGCGCAGGTTTTGCGACGGGTGGTGGTGTCACTCGCGGCTTACCAACCGCGCCCCGAGTTGACCCAGAAATTCACCGACAACGAGGTCGACACCGACTCGACCTGATGGAACCAGCCTTCCGGCAAAAACAGCAAATCTCCCGCCTCAAGTGTCACGCGCAGAAACGTCACATCCCGCGCCGCCGGGAAGCGTTCGTAGTCCGGCGCATCCGGGTTGAAATCGCAGCCATCCAGCCCGCCCTTGGGCGCGGTCGACCAGGTGCCGAGCGCTTCACGATGATGCGGTGCGGCGAGGATGAATTTCTTCTTTCCCCACACCTGCGCAAACAGATTGTCGGTGTCATCGCGATGCAGCGGCGTCAGCGTGCCTTTGGGGCCGATCCAGATGCGCGGCGGAATGAACTGCGAGGGATCGAAGTAGCCCGGGTATTTGATCTGCTGCATCAATTGCGCCGGCAGAATGTTGTTGCCCATGTAGGCCGGCGGTTCGCCGTCTGCGCCTTTGACCGCCGGTTGGTCCAGCGAAGCAATGAAGTCGGCCATCGACGTTGAACGGAAATCACGTTCGGTGGAAAAGGTCTTCTTCACGTAATCGCCATGGCGGGTGATGCCTTGCAGTTCGGCGAAATGCACCAGCGACTCTTCGCGACTCAATTTGAACAACGGCCAGTCATGCAGCGCGTTGCTGATCACCACGGGAATGCCATGGGGCAGATAGCGGCTCTTGAACTCGGTCACCGACAGCTCGCTGCGCGAACGTCGCTCGACGTTCAGTTGGGTCGGCAGGCCGGCGGTGAGCTTTTCACTGAAGCGCGGCGGCGTCGGGTAACGCTTGTTCATGTCGACTTTTTCCGCCACGGCGCCGCCGTGCATCGCATGCTCGATGATCTGCGGCAGCAGGGTCGCCAGGCCCATGTTGCCGCCGATTTTCAGGCGACCGCTGGCGAACAGTTCTTCGACGTTGGCCATGCCGCCCATGATCCCGAGGAAGTCGCGCTCGGCGACTTCGATGGTCACATCAGGGCTCGCGTGCCGGCCAGACACGGTGCGACTGCTGGCCTTGACCTCGGACCAGTAGGCCTGCTGCGGGCCAAACACGAATTGAAAAACGCCTTCGATGCCGACGGCACCGGCATTGGCGAACAACTTGCCCAGGATGCTCTGCAGGTCCACGGTGAATCCTCATTATTGGTTTTGGCCTGAACAGTTAACGAGCGCCTGTGCAGAGGATTTAGCGGGCGCCGACTAATTTGATCGGGCCGCGATCCGTTTCTCTCTACAGACGAATTTTTTGAGGGGAGCGTGGTGACCAAGCTGACTCTGCTGTGCCTGCCGTACTCCGGCGCCAGCGCGATGGTCTACAGCCGCTGGCGGCCGAAGATGCCGCAATGGTTGCACTTGCAACCGGTGGAACTGCCGGGGCGCGGCGCGCGGTTCGACGAGCCGCTGCACACCGACATGCGAACGCTGGCGATGCAATTGGCCAAGGAATTGCGCCCGACACTCAAGACCCCGTACGCGCTGTTCGGTCATAGCCTCGGCGCGTTGCTGGCCTGCGAAATGGCGCATGCCTTGCGCGCGCTGGGATGTCCGGAGCCGGTGGCACTGTTTGCCTCGGGCACGGCGGCGCCGACGATGCGCGCCGATTACGATCGCGGTTTTGCCGAGCCGAAAACCGATGCCGAGCTGATCGAGCAATTGCGCACGCTCAACGGGACGAGCGAGGAGGTGCTGGCCAATGCCGAGCTGATGAGCCTGACCTTGCCGATCCTGCGGGCGGACTTTCAGTTGTGCGGCAGGTTCGAAACCTTGCAGCGACCACTGCTCAACTGCCCGGTGCATGTGCTCGGCGGCAAGGCTGACCGCGCCACCACCGAGCAACTGATCGGCTGGAGCAAGGAAACCCGTGGCAGCTTCTCGGTGGACATGCTGGCCGGTGGGCACTTCTTCATCCATGAGCACGAAGCCAAAGTGCTGAAGGTGATCAAGGATCAACTGGATGTGCACCATCGCCGGCACAGCGTGATGGCCGCCGTGTAAACCGACTCCTGAAACTTACCCAATACCCTGTGGGAGCGAGCCTGCTCGCGATAGCTATTGATCAGTCACTAAAACATTGGCTGACAGACCGCTATCGCGAGCAGGCTCGCTCCCACAGGTTTTTGTCTGTCTGACAGTTGTTCTCATTCGCTAATTTTTCCGGTCTGCATTCGTTTTATAGGGACGACGTGCCTTTGTGCTGCCTGCCTACTGATCCGGATGCCAAGAAATGAATGCAGAAGACTCCTTGAAACTCGCTCGCCGGTTTATCGGGTTGCCCCTGGAAAAGCGCCAGATATTCCTTGCGGCCCTGCACAAGGAGGGCGTTGATTTCGCCCGGTTTCCGATTCCCGCCGGCATTGAGGCCGAGGATCGTCAGGCGCTGTCCTACGCGCAACGACGTATGTGGTTTCTCTGGCAACTTGATCCGCACAGCGGTGCCTACAACCTGCCGGGCACTGTGCGTCTGAGCGGGCAGTTGAACCGTCGCGCACTGGAGCAAGCTTTTGCCAGCCTGGTCGAGCGCCATGAAACCCTGCGCACGGTGTTCGAGCGTCAGGCCGATGACAGCCTGCTGCAGGTGCCGGCGGCGGCACCGCTGGTGATTAACGTTGAGGATTTCACGGGTCTACCGGCCGTCGAGCGTGAGCAGGCGGTCGTCTGCGCAGCGGAACAACAATCGGTGTTGCCGTTTGATCTGGCGGTTGGGCCGCTGTTGCGGGTGACGCTGCTCAAACTGGCCGAACAGGAACATGTGCTGCTGCTGACCTTGCACCACATCGTTTCCGATGGCTGGTCGATGAACGTGCTGATCGATGAATTCATCCGTTGCTACGACGCGTTCGATGGCGGCCAGCAGCCGCAACTGGCGCCGCTGCCGATTCAGTACAGCGACTATGCCTTGTGGCAGCGTCGCTGGCTGGAGGCCGGCGAGCAGGCGCGCCAGCTCGATTACTGGCAGGCACAACTGGGCGACGAACATCCGGTGCTGGAATTGCCGCTGGATCACTCACGTCCAGCGATGCCGAGCTATCGCGGCACCCGCTACGAATTTGCCGTCGACGCGCAGTTGGCCGAGCAACTGCGCAACACCGCGCAGCAGCATCAAGTGACGTTGTTCATGCTCTTGCTCGGTGCGTTCAATGCGCTGCTGCATCGCTACACCGGCCAGACCGACATCCGCGTCGGCGTGCCGATTGCCAACCGCAACCGTGGAGAAATCGAAGGCCTGATCGGTTTCTTCGTCAACACCCAGGTGCTGCGCACGCAACTGGACGGCCAGACCCGTGTCGATGATCTGTTGCGCGCCATCAAGGAAACCGCCCTCGGTGCCCAGGCCCATCAGGATCTGCCGTTCGAGCAACTGGTCGAAGCGCTGAAACTGGAACGCAGCCTCAGCCACACGCCGCTGTTTCAGGTGATGTACAACCACCAGCCGCAAGTCGCCGATGTCGCCACACTGAGCACCGCGTCGGGTCTGGCGCTGAGCAGTCTCGACTGGCAGAGCCGCACCACGCAGTTCGACCTGACCCTGGACACCTACGAGAAGGGCGGCAAGCTGCACGCCGCGCTGACCTACGCCAGCGACCTGTTCGACGCCGCGACCATCGAACGCATGGCTCGCCACTGGCTGCGTTTGCTGACAGCGATGGTCGCCGATCAGTCGCAGCGCGTCGGTGAGTTGCCACTGCTGGAGGCGGATGAGCAGCACACGCTGGTGCACCTCTGGAACGATACCCCGGCGGTTTATGCAGTTGAGCAGCCGATTCATCAACTGATCGAAGCACAGGTTGCGCGCACGCCCGACGCGCCAGCGCTGGTGTTCGGTGAGCAGACCTTGAGCTACGCCGAGCTGGATGCCCGGGCCAATCAACTGGCGCATCTGCTGCGTGAGCAAGGTGTGCGGGCGGACAGTCTGGTGGGCATCTGCGCCCAACGCTCGCTGGAAATGGTCGTCGGCCTGCTGGCCATCCTCAAGGCTGGTGGCGCCTATGTGCCGCTGGACCCGGAGTACCCGCAGGAACGTCTGGCCTACATGATCGAGGACAGCGGCATCACCTTGTTGCTGACGCAAGCGGCGTTGCTGACGTCGTTGCCGACGGACGGCGTGCAGGTGATTACGCTGGATCAGTCGGGCCTGCTCGACGGCTACAGTGAAAACCGTCCCGAAGTCAGCGTCGACCCGTTGAATCTTGCGTATGTGATTTACACCTCCGGCTCCACCGGCAAGCCCAAAGGTGCGGGCAACAGCCACGCGGCGCTGGTCAACCGCTTGTGCTGGATGCAGCAAGCCTACGGGTTGGACGCCGCTGATTCGGTGTTGCAGAAAACCCCGTTCAGTTTCGACGTATCGGTCTGGGAGTTCTTCTGGCCGCTGCTGACCGGCGCGCGTCTGGTCGTGGCCGCCCCGGGTGCGCACCGCGATCCGCTGCAACTGATCGACACCATCAACCGCTATGGCATCAGCACGCTGCACTTTGTGCCGTCGATGTTGCAGGCGTTCATTCACGAACCGGGCGTCGAGACGTGCACGGGGCTCAAGCGCATCGTGTGCAGCGGTGAAGCGTTGCCGCTGGATGCGCAACTGCAAGTCTTCGCCAAACTGCCGAACGCCGGTCTCTACAACCTGTACGGTCCGACCGAAGCGGCCATCGACGTCACCCACTGGACCTGCGTCGACGAAGGCGCCGACAGCGTGCCGATCGGTCGACCGATTGCCAACCTGCGCACCCACGTGCTCGACGCCGAGCTGTTGCCGGTACCCAGTGGCGTGGCCGGCGAACTGTATCTGGGCGGGGCAGGGCTGGCACGCAGTTATCACCAGCGTCCGGCACTGACCGCCGAACGTTTTGTGCCGTGCCCGTTCCATGACGGCGCGCGGCTGTACCGCACCGGTGACCGTGTGCGTCAGCGCGCCGACGGCGTGATCGAGTACCTGGGCCGTCTCGACCATCAGGTGAAGTTACGCGGCTTGCGCATCGAGCTCGGTGAAATCGAAACCCGCCTGATGCAGCACCCGCTGGTGCGCGAAGCGGTGGTGCTGGTGCAGGGCGGCAAGCATCTGGTGGCTTATCTGGTGCTGGAAACCGCCCAGCCAGACGAGCAATGGCAGCAGGACGTCAAAGCCTGGCTGCTCGGCAGTCTGCCGGAATTCATGGTGCCGACCTACCTGCTGACCCTGGACAAACTGCCGGTCACCGCCAACGGCAAACTGGATCGCAAAGCCCTGCCGCAACCGGACGCCGCACCGCAACAAGCCTTCGTTGCGCCGCAGGATGCGCTGCAGAAAGCCCTCGCGGCGATCTGGGAAGACGTGCTGGGTCTGGAGCGTGTGGGCCTCGAAGATAACTTCTTCGAACTGGGTGGCGACTCGATCATCTCCATCCAAGTGGTCAGCCGGGCGCGGCAGGCCGGGATCCGCGTCAGCCCGCGTGATCTGTTCCAATACCAGACGGTGCGCAGCCTCGCGTTGGTCGCGACGCTGGACAACCAGACCTCGGTGGATCAAGGGCCGGTAACCGGCGGCGCCGTACTCGGGCCGATCCAGCAACACTTCTTCAGCCGTGCGATGCCGGTGCGTGAGCACTGGAACCAGTCGCTGCTGCTGACCCCGCGTGAAACATTGAATGCGCAGTGGCTCGATGCAGCGCTGGCGCATGTCATCAACCATCACGACGCCTTGCGCCTGCGTTTTGTCGAAAACGCCGAAGGCTGGCAGCAAAGCCACGACACGCGGGTTGAAAGCGCTGACCTGTGGCGGCGCGACGCCGAGTCTGTCGAGCAGTTGAATGCCTTGTGCAATGAAGCCCAACGCAGTCTTGATCTGCAAAATGGCCCGTTGCTGCGCGCGTTGCTGGTGAACATGGCGGATGGCAGTCAGCGTCTGGCGCTGATCATTCATCACCTGGTGGTGGACGGGGTTTCCTGGCGCGTGCTGCTGGAAGATGTGCAGCAGGCTTATGAACAACTGGCGGCGGGGGG
The DNA here is from genome assembly GCF_044743385.1 of Pseudomonas sp. NPDC087639. NCBI lineage: Bacteria > Pseudomonadati > Pseudomonadota > Gammaproteobacteria > Pseudomonadales > Pseudomonadaceae > Pseudomonas > Pseudomonas sp. NPDC087639. The sequence goes on from NZ_JBIUWI010000007.1 coordinate 19,904, forward strand.
CGGCATTCAGTTGCCGGCAAAAACCACGTCCTTCCAGAGCTGGACGGCGCGCCTCGAAAGCCAAGCATCACGCTTCGACGAACAACTGAATTATTGGAAAACCCAGCATCAGGGTGCCCAGGATCTGCCCTGCGAGCGCCCGGATGGCAGCTTGCAGAATCTGCATGGTGAGAAAATCGAATGGCGCCTCGACGCCGAGCGCACCCGGCAACTGTTGCAACAGGCGCCGGCAGCGTATCGCACGCAGGTCAACGATCTGCTGCTCACCGCACTGGCGCGCACCATCAGCCGCTGGAGCCAGCAACCGGGCACGCTGATCGAACTCGAAGGTCATGGCCGCGAAGACCTGTTCGATGACATCGACCTGAGTCGCACCGTGGGCTGGTTCACCAGCCTGTTCGCGGTCAACCTGAGCGCCGCCGATGATCTCGATGGCTCGATCAAGTCGATCAAGGAGCAACTGCGCGCGGTGCCGGACAAAGGTCTGGGCTATGGCGTGCTGCGTTATCTCGCGGCGCCGTCGGTACGCGCCGAACTTGAGTCGCTGCCGCCGCCGCGCATTACGTTCAACTATCTCGGCCAGTTCGACCGCCAGTTCGACGACGCGGCGCTGTTCGTGCCGTCCGCTGAAACCAGCGGTGTCGCGCAGGACCCGGCAGCGCCGTTGGCCAACTGGCTGACCGTTGAAAGCCAAGTGTATGGCGGCGAACTGTCGATGAGCTGGGGCTTCAGCCGCGAGATGTTCGACGGCGCGACCGTGCAGAAACTGGTGGACCAATACGCCAGCGAGTTGCACGCACTGATCGAACATTGCTGCACGCTGCAAGCCGCGCAAGCGACGCCGTCGGACTTCCCGCTGGCGCAGGTCACTCAGGCGCAACTCGATGCGTTGCCGGTGTCGGCCGGGCAACTCGATGACCTTTATCCACTGGCGCCGATGCAACAGGGTTTGCTGTTCCACACCCTCTACGAGCAGGCGGCGGGCGAATACATCAATCAGTTGCGCGTCGATGTGCAAGGCGTTGATCCCGAGCGCTTCCGCGCGGCGTGGCAGGCCACCGTCGACGCGCAGGACATTCTGCGCAGCGGTTTCGTCTGGCAGGGCGAGCTGACACAGCCGCTGCAGATCGTGCACAAGCAGGTGCAGTTGCCGTTTACCACGCTGGACTGGCGCAACCGCGACGACCAGCCAGCGGCGCTCGCAGCGCTGGCCGACGCCGAGCGTCAGCAAGGTTTTGACCTGTCCCATGCGCCGCTGCTGCGGCTGGTGCTGGTGCAGACCGGCGCCGAGCAGTGGCACCTGATTTACACCCACCACCACATCCTGATGGACGGCTGGAGCAACTCGCAGTTGCTCGGCGAAGTCTTGCAGCGCTACAGCGGCCGCACGCCGATAACTGGCGGCGGACGCTATCGCGATTACATCGCCTGGCTGCAACGTCAGGACGGTCAACTCAGTCAGGACTTCTGGAGCGAGCAACTCGCTGCGCTGCAAGAGCCGACCCGACTGGCCCGCGCCGCTACCGGCGGGGAAAACCTCAGCGGTCACGGCGACCATTACCTGACGCTGGACGTGTCTCGCACACAAGCGCTGGAAGCGTTCGCACGGCAACAGAAAGTCACCGTCAACACCTTGGTGCAAGCCGCATGGCTGCTGTTGCTGCAACGCTACACCGGTCACGAAGCGGTGGCGTTCGGTGCCACCGTGGCCGGGCGCCCGGCGGAGCTGCCGGGTATCGAGCAACAAGTCGGTCTGTTCATCAATACCTTGCCGGTGATCGGCGCGCCGCGTCCGGATCAAACCGTCGGCCACTGGCTGCAAGCGGTGCAGGCACAGAACCTCAGCCTGCGCGACTTCGAACACACGCCGCTGGCGGACATTCAGCGCTGGGCCGGGCAGGGTGGCGAGGCGTTGTTCGACAACATTCTGGTGTTTGAAAACTACCCGATTGCCCAGGCGCTGAGTCAGGCCGGGCAGGGGCTGGTGTTTGGCGACGTGGGCAATCTGGAGCAGACGCACTATGCGCTCAGCGTTGCCGTGACCTTGGGGCAGCAACTGGCGTTGCATTACAGCTTTGACCGTGGCCAGTTCGCCAGTGATGTGATCGAGGGCATCAGTGCGCATCTGCTGCAACTGCTTGAGCAATTTGCCGTGTCGGCTGAGCGCAACCTCGGTGAAATCGCCCTGGCCAGCGCTGAGGAGCAGGCGCGCCAGCAAGCCGAAAACCACCCGCAGCCTTACCCGGTGGACATCGGCGTGCATCAGCGTATTGCCGCGCTGGCCGCTGAAAACCCGCAACGCACGGCGGTGATCTTCAACGGTCAGCGCTTCAGCTATGGCGAAATCGATCAGCGTGCCAACCAATTGGCCCACGCGCTGATCGCCCGTGGTGTCGGCCCGGAAACCCGCGTCGGGGTGGCCCTGCCGCGCAGCGAGGCGGTGATCGTTGCGCTGCTGGCGGTGCTCAAGGCGGGCGGTGCTTATGTGCCGCTGGACACCAGCTATCCGCGTGAACGTCTGGCCTACCTGATCGAGGATTCGGGGCTGGCACTGCTGATCAGCGATTCATCGGTGTCGGCGCAATTGCCAGTGGCCGAGTCGGTGCCGCTGCTGGAACTGGATCGTCTCGACCTGCGCGATTGGCCGATCATCGCGCCGCCCGTGCAACTCGATCCGCACAACCTCGCGTATGTGATTTACACCTCCGGCTCCACCGGCAATCCGAAAGGCGTCAGCGTCGCCCACGGCCCGTTGGCGATGCACTGCCAGGCCATCGGCCAGCGCTATGAAATGCGCGACAGCGACTGCGAATTCCACTTCATGTCGTTCGCCTTCGACGGCGCCCATGAGCGCTGGCTGACCAGCCTGACTCACGGCGCGTCGTTGCTGATCCGCGATGACAGCCTGTGGACACCGGAGCAGACCTACAACGCCATGATTGAACACGGCGTGACCGTCGTCGCGTTCCCGCCGGTGTACCTGCAACAACTGGCCGAACACGCCGAGCGCGTGGGCAATCCACCCAAAGTGCGTATTTACTGCTTCGGCGGTGACGCGGTGCCGAACGCCAGTTTCGAGCGGGTCAAACGTGCGCTCGATCCGGACTACATCATCAACGGTTACGGCCCGACCGAAACCGTGGTCACGCCGCTGATCTGGAAGGCCGGTCGCGAGGTGCCGTGCGGTGCCGCTTACGCGCCAATCGGCAGCCGCATCGGTGATCGCAGCGCCTACGTGCTCGACGCCGATCTGAACCTGCTGCCGCAGGGCATGGCCGGTGAGCTGTATCTGGGTGGCACGGGCCTGGCCCGTGGTTATCTGAACCGTCCGGGGCTGACTGCCGAGCGTTTTGTCGCTGATCCGTTCAGCAGTGCTGGAGGCTTGCTCTATCGCACCGGTGACCTCGTTCGTCAGCGCGCCGATGGCACGTTCGACTATCTGGATCGCATCGACAATCAGGTGAAGATCCGTGGTTTCCGCATTGAACTCGGTGAAGTCGAAGCCGCCCTGCAAGCGCTCGACGGCGTGCGTGAAGCGGTGGTTGTGGCCCAGGAAGGCAGCGCCGGTAGCGGCAAGCGTCTGGTGGCGTATGTGGTGGGCGATTCGACCCGAGCGGACTTCACCGAAGACCTGCGTGCGCAGCTCAAGGCCACTTTGCCAGGCCATATGGTGCCGGCGTACGTGCTGCGTCTGGAGCGCATGCCGCTGACGCCAAACGGCAAGCTCGACCGCAAGAACCTGCCGAAACCGGATGTCAGCCAACTGCAGCAAACCTATGTCGCTCCGCAGAACGCGCTGGAGCAACAACTGGCGGCGATCTGGCAAGACGTGCTCAAGCTTGAGCAGGTCGGCATCAGCGACAACTTCTTTGAGCTGGGCGGCGACTCGATCATTTCGATTCAAGTGGTCAGCCGTGCGCGGCAGGCTGGCATTCGCTTTACGCCCAAAGACCTGTTCCAGCACCAGACCATTCAGGCGCTGGCCGCTGTCGCGCAGACGGGCGAAGCGCAGCAAGTGATCGATCAGCAACCGGTCACCGGCAGTACGGCGCTGTTGCCGATTCATCAGGAGTTCTTCGCTCAGGCGATTCCCGACCGTCATCACTGGAACCAGTCGGTGATGCTCAAGCCAACTCAAACCCTTGATGCCCAAGTGCTTGAGCAAGCGCTGGATGCGTTGGTGCTGCATCACGACAGTCTGCGTCTGGACTTTGTCGAGCAGGCTGACGGCTGGACATCGAACTACCGCGACATCGCCACGCAAGCAGGTGAAACGATCCTCTGGCAAGTCGAGGTCGCCGACCTCGCAGCCCTTGAAACACTGGGTGAAAAGGCCCAACGCAGCTTGCAATTGAGCGGTGGCTCGCTGATTCGCGCGGTGCTGGCCAACCTTGCCGATGGCAGTCAACGCCTGCTGCTGATCGTCCATCACCTGGTGGTCGATGGCGTGTCGTGGCGGATTCTGTTTGAAGACCTGCAAAACGCTTATCGGCAGATAGCGAGCGGCAATGCCGTGCAATTGCCGGCCAAGACCAGTGCGATCAAAGCCTGGGCGGCTGCATTGCAGGACTACGCCGCGACGCCTGCGTTGCAGACTGAACTGGGCTTCTGGCAGCAACAGTTGCAAGGCGCATCGGCGGCGTTGCCTTTCGACCGTCCCAACGGTGGGCAACAACACGATCAGGCGCAGACCCTTCGCAGCAAACTGGATCAGACCCTGACCCGTCAGCTGTTGCAGGATGCTCCGGCGGCTTATCGCACGCAGGTCAACGATCTGCTGCTGACCGCTCTGGCGCGGGTGATGGTGCGCTGGACCGGTGCCGACCACGCACTGGTATTGCTCGAAGGCCACGGTCGCGAAGACCTGTTCGACAGCGTTGACCTGACGCGCACCGTCGGCTGGTTCACCAGTGTGTTCCCGGCGCGCCTGTCGCCGGTCGCGGAACCGGGCGCATCGCTCAAGCAGATCAAGGAACAACTGCGGGCGATTCCGCACAAAGGCATTGGCTTCGGTGCGCTGGCGCACCTGGGCGATGAGCCTGCTCGCCAGACCCTGCAAGCGTTGCCCGCACCGCGCCTGACCTTCAACTATCTGGGACAGTTCGACGGCAGCTTCGATGCCGCCGACCAGGCTTTGTTTGCACCGACCAGCGAATCCGGCGGCGCCGAAGTCAACCTGCAAGGCCCGCTGGGCAACCCGCTGGCGCTGAACGGCAAAGTCTTTGGCGGTGAACTGGATCTGAGCTGGACCTACAGCAGCGCGATGTTCGACGCCGCGACCATTCAGCGTCTGGCCGATGATTACGTGCAGGAATTGACGGCGCTGATCGGCCATTGCTGCGACAGCGTCAACCGTGGCGTGACGCCCTCGGACTTCCCGCTGGCGCAACTGTCGCAGACGCAACTCGATGCGCTGGTGCTCGAACCGCAGAGCATCGACGACATCTACCCGCTGTCGCCGATGCAGCAGGGCATGCTGTTCCATACGTTGCTCGAACACGGCAACGGCGACTACATCAACCAGATGCGTCTGGACGTCGACGGCGTCGATCCACAACGTTTCCGCGCGGCGTGGCAAGCGGTGGTGGATGCCCATGACATTTTGCGCACCGGGTTCTTCTGGCAGGGCGACTTGCCGCAACCGGTGCAAGTGGTGCAGCGTCAGGTTGAAGTGCCGTTCAGCGTGCTCGACTGGCACGGCAAAACCGGGCTGGACGCAGCGTTGCAAACCCTCGCCGATGAGGAACTCGCTCTGGGTCTGGACCTGACCTGCGCGCCGCTGCTGCGTCTGGTGCTGGTGCGCACTGCGACGGATCGTCATCACCTGATCTACACGAACCATCACATCCTGATGGACGGCTGGAGCAGCGCGCAGTTGCTCGGCGAAGTGTTGCAGCATTATCGCGGCGAAGCGGTGGCGCGTCCGGCGGGCCGCTATCGCGATTACATCGGCTGGCTGCAGCGTCAGGACAATGCGGCGGCCGAAGCCTACTGGCTGGCGACGCTCAACAACCTGCAAGAACCAACGCGTCTGGCCACTGCCATCGCGCGGCCGCATGACGGCTTGCCGAGCGTCGGTTATGGCGATCATTACCAAGTGCTGGACGCGGATCTGACTCAGCGTCTGGGTGAATTTGCCCGGGCCGCGAAACTCACGGTCAACACCGTGGTGCAAGCCGCATGGCTGTTGCTGTTGCAGCGTTATACCGGCAAAGACTGTGTGGCGTTCGGCGCCACCGTTGCCGGGCGTCCGGCGGATCTGCCGGGTGCTGAAGCGCAGATCGGTCTGTTCATCAACACCTTGCCGGTGGTTGCCGCGCCGCAAGCACAGCAGAGTCTGGCCAGTTGGCTGCAAGGGGTGCAGGCGCAGAATCTGGCATCGCGCGAGTTCGAACACACGCCATTGGCGGATATTCAGCGCTGGGCCGGGCAGGGCGGTGATGCGCTGTTCGACAGTTTGATGGTGTTCGAGAACTACCCGATTGCCGACGCGCTGGAACGCGGCGCGCCGCAAGGCTTGCGTTTCGGCGCGGTGGCCAATCAGGAGCAGACCAACTATCCGCTGACCCTGTTGGTGAACATGGGCGCGCAACTGACGGTGCATTTCAGCTATCAGCGCGACAGCTTTGCCGACGCCAGCGTGGCGCAGTTGGGCGCGCATTTGCAGCGTCTGCTGAGCCAGATGACCGAGGCAGGCGAACGCGCACTCGGCGAGCTGAGCCTGATCGAAAGCACGCCAGGCATCAATGCCGGTTTCGTCACCGAGCTGTGCATTCATCAGGGCATTGCGCGTCAGGTGGCGGCGACCCCGAATGCGCTGGCGGTGACTTTCGGCAGCACGCAACTGACTTACGCTGAACTCGACGCGCAAGCCAATCGTCTGGCGCACAAATTGATCGAGTTGGGTGTAGGCCCGGAAGTGCGGGTGGGCGTGGCGATGCCACGTTCCGAGCAACTGCTTGTCGCCTTGTTGGCGGTGCTCAAGGCCGGTGGCGCCTATGTGCCGCTGGACCCGGATTACCCGGCAGATCGTGTCGCTTATATGCTCGACGACAGCCGTGCGCGGGTGTTGCTGACCGAGCAAGCGGTCGCCGCGACCCTGAGTGTGCCGAGAGATACCCAAACGCTGCTGCTGGATCAGGTGTCGTTGAGCGGTTATTCGAGCAGTGCACCGCAAACATCGGTCGCGCCGGATAACCTCGCTTACGTGATCTACACCTCCGGCTCCACCGGCAAACCCAAAGGCGTGGCGATTGCCCATCGCAACGTCATGGCGCTGATCGACTGGTCGGCCAAGGTTTACAGCCGCGACGACATTCAAGGTGTATTGGCTTCGACGTCGGTGTGCTTCGATCTGTCGGTGTGGGAGCTGTTTGTCACGTTGGCCAACGGCGGCTCGCTGATCATCGCCCGTAATGCCCTGGAGCTGCCGCAACTGCCGGCCCGCGATCAGGTGCGCCTGATCAACACTGTGCCGTCAGCCATTGCTGCGCTGCAACGCGCCGGGCAGATTCCTCCGAGCGTGCGGATCATCAATCTGGCGGGTGAGCCTCTCAAGCAAGGGCTGGTCGACGCGCTGTATCAACAGTCGACGGTCGAGCACGTCTTCGACCTGTACGGCCCGTCGGAAGACACCACCTATTCGACCTGGACTCGCCGCAGTGCCGGTGGTCAGGCGCGCATTGGTCGTGCCCTCGACCACAGCGCCAGTCGCTTGCTCGACGCCGATTTGCACGTTGTCCCACAAGGCGTTTCGGCTGAGCTGTACCTGTCTGGTGCCGGCATCACTCGCGGCTATCTGGGCCGTGCGGCGATGACCGCCGAGCGGTTTGTGCCCAACCCGCTCGCCAACAACGGTGAGCGCATGTACCGCACCGGCGACCTGATCCGCGAGCGCGAAGAGGGCGATCTGGAGTACATGGGCCGAATCGACCATCAAGTGAAAATTCGTGGATTCCGCATCGAACTGGGCGAGATCGAGGCGCGATTGCTCGCTCAACCGGCAGTCACCGAAGCGGCGGTACTGGCGGTCGAAGGCGAGGCTGGCGCGCAACTGGTGGCCTATGTGGTCGCCCCGCCACTGGATCTGTACGACGGCGAAGCGCAGCGGCTCCTGCGCGACGGACTAAAGACTGGCCTCAAGTCTTCGTTACCTGACTACATGATTCCCGCGCACCTGCTGTTCCTTGAGCAGTTGCCACTGACCCCCAACGGCAAACTCGACCGCAAGGCCTTGCCAGCGGTCGATGCCAGCCAGATGCAGGCCGCGTATGTCGCGCCGCATAGTGAGCTTGAGCAGCAGGTCGCGGCGATCTGGCAGCAAGTGCTCGACGTGCAACGCATCGGCCTGAACGATCACTTCTTCGAACTGGGCGGGCACTCGCTGCTGGCGGTCAACGTGGTGTCGCGCATCGCCCTCGAACTGGGCCTGACGCTGACCCCGCAACTGTTATTCCAGCACCCCGTCCTGAGCGACTTTGTCGCTCACCTCGATACAGGAGGCGGGGCAATCAACGAACAGAAACTGAGCAAGCTGGAAGCCCTGCTTGACGATATGGAGGAAGTCTGATGGACAAGAGTGTTGCTTTGAGGGTAGCCAAGCGCTTTATCACTCTGCCGCTGGACAAACGTAAGCTGTACCTGGAAAAGATGCTCGAAGAGGGCGTCTCTCCGGCCAACCTGCCGATCCCGGAAACGCGTTCCGGGTTTACGGCGATTCCTCTGTCGTACGCCCAGGAACGTCAATTGTTCTTGTGGCAAATGGACCCGCACAGCACCGCGTATCACATCCCCAGCGCCCTGCGCCTCAAGGGGCGGCTGGATGTGGCGGCGCTGGAACGCAGCTTCAATGCCGTGGCGGCGCGTCACGAAAGTCTGCGCACCACTTTCGCCGAGCAGGGCGAAACCTTCTGTCAGGTGATCCATCCGCAACTGCCGCTGAACATCACGTTGGCGCCGTTGCCGGAGGGCCTCGACGCCGCAGGCACGGACGCTGCGATCAAGGCCTTTGTCGAAAGCGAAACCGCGCGCCCGTTCAACCTGCGACAGGGCCCGCTCCTGCGCGTGGCACTGTTGGAAGTGGCGCAAGACGATCATGTACTGGTGCTGATCCAGCACCACATCATCTCCGATGGCTGGTCGATCAAAGTGCTGGTCAACGAGCTGATCCAGCATTACGCCGCCGACACCAGCGGGCAACCGTTGACGTTGCCGGCGCTGGAAGTGCAATACGCCGACTACGCGATTTGGCAGCGTCACTGGCTGGAAGCGGGCGAGCGCGAGCGGCAACTGGCTTATTGGGTCAAGACTCTGGGCGGCGAGCAGCCGGTGCTGGAGTTGCCGATCGATTTTCCCCGTCCGGCGGTGCAAAGCCTGCGCGGTGCGCGGCTCGAACTGGACTTGCCGGCGGATCTCGGTGATGCCCTCAAACAACTGGCCCAGCGTGAAGGCGCGAGCCTGTTCATGGTGTTGCTGGCATCGTTCCAGGCGTTGTTGCATCGCTACAGCGGCCAGGCGCAGATTCGCGTCGGTGTGCCGACCGCCAACCGCAACCGCGTCGAGACGGAGGGCCTGATCGGCTTCTTCGTCAACACCCAAGTCCTGAATGCCGAGGTGAACGGACAACTGCCGTTCAACCGATTGCTGGCGCAGGTCAAGCAAGCGGCGATGGACGCCCAGGCGCATCAGGATCTGCCGTTCGAGCAATTGATCGAAGCGCTGCAACCGGAACGAAGCCTGAGCCACAGCCCGGTGTTCCAGGTGATGTTCAACCACCAGACCCGCCGTGATCAGGGGCGTGGCGCGGTGCAACTGCCGCAGTTGAGTGTCGAGGATGTGCAGTGGGAAGGGCGCACCGCGCAGTTCGACCTGACCCTCAACACCTATGAATCCAGCGATGGTTTCGCCGCCGAACTGACCTACGCCACTGACTTGTTCAAGCCTGAGACTATCGAGCGCATTGCCCGTCACTGGCAGCACCTGTTGCAAGGCATCGTGGCCGCACCGACCCAACGTGTCGGCGAATTGCCGTTGCTGGATCGTGCCGAACATGGCGTGCTGTTGCAGGACTGGTTCCGCGTTGCCGATCACTCCGCGCAAGCCGATTGCGTGCAGCAGGCTTTCGCCTTGCAAGCGCAGCAAACGCCGCAGGCCACCGCGCTGATCATCGGCGAAGACGTGCTGACCTATGGCGAACTGGATGCCCGGGCCAATCAACTGGCGCACAAACTGATCGAGGCCGGTGTCGGCGCGGATCAACTGGTCGGCATCGCCGTCGAGCGCAGCGTCGAAATGATCGTCGGCCTGCTGGCGATCCTCAAGGCGGGCGGTGCGTATGTGCCGCTCGACCCGGCGTATCCCGAAGATCGTCTGGCTTACATGATTGAGGACAGCGGCCTGCAATTGCTGCTGACCCAAGCGCACTTGCAGGTACAGTTGCCGATCCCGACGGGCGTGCAAACTTTGTTGCTCGATCAGCCACACGGCTGGCTGGCGGCGTATCCACAGACCGCGCCGGACGTTGCGGTCAACGGCGAACATCTGGCCTATACGATCTACACCTCCGGTTCCACCGGCAAACCGAAGGGCGTGATGGTGCGTCACGCGGCGCTGAGCAACTTTGTCGCGAGCATGATCAAGCAACCGGGGATCGCGGCCACTGATCGCATGCTGTCGCTGACCACCTTTTCGTTCGATATTTTTGGCCTGGAAATCTACGGCCCGCTGTTGGCCGGTGCCTGTGTGGTGCTGACCGGCAAGGACGTGCATCAAGACCCGCAAGCGGTGCTTGAACTGATCGAGCGCCACGCCGTCAGTGTGCTGCAAGCCACACCTTCAACCTGGCGCATGCTGCTGGACAACGAACACGCTGCGATTCTGAGCGGCCGCACGTTCCTCTGTGGCGGTGAAGCACTGTCGCAGGAACTGGCGCAACGCATGCTGGCGCTGACGCCGAGCGTGTGGAACCTCTATGGCCCGACCGAGACCACCATCTGGTCGGCGCAACACGCCCTGAGCGCGGACAACAGCCGGCCGTTCCTCGGCACCCCGATCGATAACACCGCACTGTACATCCTCGGTAGCGACCTTGAGCTCAATCCGCTCGGCGCACCGGGTGAACTGCTGATTGGCGGTGACGGTTTGGCCCGTGGTTACTTCCAGCGCCCGAGCCTGACCGCCGAACGTTTTGTGCCGGACCCATTCGCGAAGAACGGCGCGCGTCTGTACCGCACTGGCGACCTGACCCGCTACCGCGCCGAGGGCGTGATCGAATACATCGGGCGGATCGACCATCAGGTAAAAATCCGTGGTTTCCGTATCGAACTGGGCGAAATCGAAGCGCGTTTGCTCGCGCTCGACAGCGTGCGCGAAACCGTCGTGGTCGCGCAGGATGGCCCGACCGGCCCGCAACTGGTGGGCTACGTGGTGCCATCGGCGAGCGATGTTTCAGAGGCCGATCTACGCGCCGCGCTCAAGGCCAGCCTGAAGGCTGAACTGCCGGAATACATGGTGCCGGCGCACCTGCTGTTCCTCGCGCAACTGCCGCTGACCCCCAATGGCAAAGTCGACCGTAAGACCTTGCCGGCGCCCGATGCCAGCCAATTGCAATCGGCCTACCGCGCGCCGCAGACCGCCACCCAGCACACCGTCGCCGAGATCTGGCAAGCGGTGCTGAAACTCGATCGCGTGGGCCTCGGCGATAACTTCTTCGAACTGGGCGGCCACTCGTTGTTGGTCACGCAAGTGGTCTCACGGGTGCGTCAGGCGCTGAACGTTCAGGTGCCGCTGCGTACGCTGTTTGAACACAGCACGCTGGAAGATTTCGTCGCCGCGCTCGGTGTTGATCAGGCGCATCAGGAGCCGCCGATTGTCGCGTTGCCGCGCCTGCAACCGCTGGCGCTTTCGTATGCTCAGGAACGTCAATGGTTCCTCTGGCAACTGGAACCGACCAGCACCGCCTATCACGTACCGGTGGCGTTGCGTTTGCGTGGTGAGCTGGATCTGCCGGCGTTGCAGCGCAGCTTCGATGCCCTGATCGAGCGCCACGAATCCCTGCGCACCTGCTTCGTCGAAGAGCAGGGCCAGACCCTGCAAGTGATTCAGGCCCATGGAACGCTGGATCTGCACGTGCAGGACGTTGCCGCCGATCTGGATGAGGCCGCGCTGCAAGCGCTGGTCGCCGAAGAAACCCTGCACCTGTTCAATCTTCAAAAAGGCCTGCTGCTGCGGGTCAAATTGTTGCGTCTGGCCGCTGACGACCACGCACTGGTTATCACCTTGCACCACATCGTCTCCGATGGCTGGTCGATGACCGTCATGGTTGATGAGCTGGTGGCGTTGTACGCCGCTTACAGCCAGGGTAAGACCGTGCAACTGCCAGCGCTGCCGGTGCAATACGCGGACTACGCCGTGTGGCAAAAGCAGTGGATGGACGCCGGTGAACGCGAGCGTCAGTTGAGCTATTGGACTGCGCAACTGGGTGACGGTGATCAGCCGCTGCTGGAACTGCCGACCGACCGCCCACGTCCGCCCGAACAAAGCTATCGCGGTGCCCGTCGCGACATCCCGCTGAGTCTGGAGCTGGCGACTGCGCTCAAGCAGGTTGCTCAGCGTGAAAACGTCACGCTGTTCGCACTGTTGCTGGCGTCGTTCCAGACCTTGCTGCATCGCTACAGCGGTCAGGCCGACATCCGCGTCGGCGTGCCGGTGGCCAACCGCAACCGGGTCGAGACTGAAGGGCTGATCGGCTTCTTCGTCAACACGCAAGTGCTCAAGGCCGAGTTCGACAGCCAACAGACCTTCCGCAGCCTGCTGCAACAAGTGAAAAACACCGTGCTCGGCGCCCAGGCGCATCAGGATCTGCCGTTCGAGCAACTGGTCGACGCGCTGCAACCGGAGCGCAGTCTCAGTCACAGTCCGTTGTTCCAGGTGCTGCACAACCACCAGAGCCAGGCCCGTCAGGCGCAGGGCGCCACGCGCTTGCCGAACATCGAGATTAAAGGCCTGAGCTGGGCGTCGAACACCGCGCAGTTCGATCTGACCCTGAACACCTTCGAGTCCACCGACAACGTCTGGGCCGAACTGACCTACGCCACCGACCTGTTCGACGCACCGACCATCGCGCGCCTGTCGCAACATTGGACGAATCTGCTGCAAGGCATCGTCGCCGACAGCGGCCAGCGCATCGCCGACCTGCCGCTGCACGACGCCGCCGAGCGTGCGGCAACCCTGTTGCAATGGAACCCGGCCGTGGCCGATTTCCCAAGCGAGCAATGCCTGCATCAACTGATCGAAGCCCAGGCTGCCCGCGCACCGCAAGCGATTGCCGTGACCTGTGCCGGGCAATGCCTGACTTACGGCGAACTCAACAGCCGCGCCAATCAGTTGGCCCACCAATTGATCGCCAGCGGCGTCGGCCCGGACGTGCGCGTCGGTCTGGCGGTGGAGCGCAGCCTCGACATGCTGATCGGGCTGCTGGCGATCCTCAAGGCCGGCGGCGCTTACGTGCCGCTTGATCCGAGCTACCCGGAAGAACGCCTGAGCTACATGATCGGCGACAGCGGCATCTCGCTGCTGCTGACCCAAAGTCATTTGCTCGGTCGCCTGCCGGTGCCGGACTCGGTCCGCAGCTTGATGCTTGATCAGGAGCGCGACGGTCTCGAAGGCTACAGCGACAATAATCCGCTAGTCAGCATGAGCCCGGACAACCTGGCTTACGTGATCTACACCTCTGGTTCCACCGGCCAGCCGAAAGGCACGTTGCTGGCTCATCGCAACGTGCTGCGTCTGTTCGAAGCCACGGGGGCGTGGTTCGATTTTGGCTCGGCCGATGTCTGGAGCCTATTCCACTCCTACGCCTTCGACTTCTCGGTGTGGGAGATCTTCGGTGCGCTGCTCTACGGCGGCAAACTGGTGGTGGTGCCTTACGAGGTCAGCCGTTCGCCGGAAGATTTTTACGCCTTGCTGTGCCGCGAAGGCATCACCGTGCTCAACCAGACGCCGTCGGCGTTCAAGCAATTGATGCAAGTGGCGTGCGCCCCGGAACACGCCGCGCAACAGCCGTCGCTGCGTTACGTGGTGTTCGGTGGCGAGGCGCTGGAGGTCAAGAGCCTGCGCCCGTGGTTCGAGCGTTTTGGCGATCAGGCGCCGCAACTGATCAACATGTACGGGATTACCGAAACCACCGTGCACGTGACCTACCGGCCGATTTCGCTGGCCGATCTGCAAGGCGATGTCGGCAGCCCGATCGGCGAGCCGATTCCGGATCTGTCGTGGTACTTGCTCGACGGTGATCTGAACCCGGTCGCCAAAGGCTGTATCGGTGAGCTGTACATCGGGCGCGCCGGCCTGGCGCGGGGTTATCTGAACCGTGCGGATCTGACCACCCTGCGTTTCATTCCCGATCCGTTTGCCGCTGATGGCGGGCGTCTGTACCGCACCGGTGACCTGGCGCGTTACCGCGCTGACGGGGTCATCGAATACGTCGGGCGCATCGACCATCAGGTGAAGATTCGCGGATTCCGTATCGAACTCGGCGAGATCGAAGCGCAATTGCTGGAACAAGCCGCCGTGCGCCAAGCCGTGGTGCTCGCGCAACCGGGCCTCAGTGGTCAGCAACTGGTGGCGTATCTGGTGCCAGACGATGTCGCGCTGCTCGACGCCAGCCCGGCCGAACAAGGCCTGTGGCGTGACAAAGTGCGTGCCGAACTCAAGGAAAACCTGCCGGATCACATGATCCCTGCGCACCTGTTGCTGCTCGCGCAACTGCCGCTGACCGGCAACGGCAAACTCAACCGCAGCGCGTTGCCGTCTCCGGATGCCAGTCAGGCGCAGCAGGCTTATCAGGCACCACAAAGCGAGCTGGAACAGCGTTTGGCGGCGATCTGGCAAGATGTGCTGAAACTGCCGCAAGTGGGCCTCAACGATAACTTCTTCGAACTGGGCGGCGACTCGATCATTTCGATTCAAGTGGTCAGTCGCGCCCGTCAGGCCGGCATTCGCCTCAATCCCAAAGACCTGTTCCAGCACCAGACCGTGCAGCGTCTGGCGCTGGTCGCGCAACTGGGCGAGGACGAGTCGAGTATCGATCAACAAGCGGTGACCGGCGCGGCTTTGCTGCTGCCGATTCAGCAGCAGTTTTTCGAAGATGACATCCCTGAGCGTCACCACTGGAACCAGTCGGTGCTGCTCAAGCCGCGTCAGCCTCTGGACGCTGAAAAGCTCGAGCAAGTGCTGCGCGCGCTGGTGGCCCATCACGATGCCTTGCGCCTGAGCTTCACTCAGCACGATGGCGTGTGGCAGGCCGAGCACCGGGCGGTGGAAGACCCATCGCAAAACCTGCTGTGGCAGGAAGACGTCGCCGATGTCGCCGCCCTTGAAGCCCTGGGCAACCGCGCCCAGAGCAGCCTTGATCTGCAAAACGGGCCGTTGCTGCGTGCAGTGTTGGCGACCCTGGCCGACGGCACTCAACGTCTGCAGTTGGTGATTCATCACCTGGCGGTGGACGGGGTGTCGTGGCGGATTCTGCTCGAAGACCTGCAAAACGCGTATCAGCAATTGCTCAATGGTCAGCCGTTGAGCCTGCCGTCCAAGACCAGCGCCTTCAAGGACTGGAGCGAGCAATTGCAGCGCTACGCCAACAGCCCGGTGTTGCAGCAAGAGCTGACGTACTGGCAGGCCTGTCTCAGCGATGTCAGCACTGATCTGCCGTGCAAGCGCGTGGACGCCGGTCAGCAAAACCGGTTGGCGCAAACCGTGCAGACACGTCTGAGCGCCGATTTGACCCGAAAACTGCTGCAGGAAGCCCCGGCGGCTTACCGCACGCAGGTCAATGACCTGTTGCTGACGGCGCTGGCGCGAGTCATCGGCCGCTGGAGCGGGCAGGCGTCGACGCTGATTCAGCTCGAAGGCCATGGTCGCGAAGAGCTGTTCGACGGGGTCGATCTGACCCGCACCGTCGGATGGTTCACCAGCCTGTTCCCGGTGCGCCTGACCCCGGCGGCGAGGGCGGGCGAGTCGATCAAACAGATCAAGGAGCAACTGCGCTCGATCCCAGACAAAGGCATCGGTTTCGGCGCGCTGCGCCACCTCGGCGATGCACAGGCACAGCAGTGCTTGCGCGCCTTGCCGACACCGCGCATCACCTTCAACTATCTCGGCCAGTTCGACGGCAGTTTCGAGGGCGATGCCGCCGCGCTGTTCGTGCCGGCGCCGGACAATGCCGGTCTCGATCAGAGCCCGGACGCGCCGCTGGGCAACTGGCTGACCCTCAACGGTCAGGTGTATGGCGGCGAACTGCGGGTGGGTTGGACGTTCAGCAGCGAACGTTTCGACAGCGCGGTCATTGAAGCGCTGGCGGCGGATTACGCCGAGGAACTGGCCGTGTTGATCGGCCATTGCCTGACCCCGGGCATCGAAGGCCTGACCCCGTCGGACTTCCCCTTGGCTGGCCTGACTCAGGCGCAACTCGACGGCTTGCCATGGCCGGCGCCGCAGATTGCCGACGTTTATCCGCTGTCGGCGATGCAGCAGGGCATGTTGTTCCACAGCCTTTACGAACAGGCCACTGGCGATTACATCAACCAGGTGCGCCTCGACGTCGAAGGCCTCGACCCGCAACGCTTCCAGCAAGCCTGGCAAGCGGCGGTGGATAACCACGACATCCTGCGCACCAGTTTTGTCTGGCAGGGTGAACTGGCGCGTCCGGTGCAAGTGGTGCACAAGCAACTGGACATGCCGTTCAGCGTGCTCGACTGGCGCGAACGCGGCGATGGCCAGAGCGAATTGAATGCACTGGCCGCCGCTGAGCAGGCGCAAGGTTTCGACCTGAGCCAAGGGCCGTTGCTGCGCATGGTCGTGGTGCGTCTGGATGACCAGCGCTGTCATCTGATCTACACCAACCATCACATCCTGATGGACGGCTGGAGCAATTCGCAGTTGCTCGGCGAAGTGCTGCAGCGTTACAGCGGCATTGCTCAACCGGCACTGGCCGGGCGCTATCGCGATTACATCGAATGGCTACAACGCCAGGACGTGCAGGCCAGCGAGCACTACTGGACTGCGCAACTGGCCGACTTGCAGGCGCCGACCCTGCTGGCGCAGGCACTTCAGGCACAGCGTGGCGATGCACCGCAGGCCGGGCATGGCGAGCATTTCTGCGTGCTGGACGCGCAGCATACCCGTCGTCTGGGCGAGTTCGCCCGCCAGCAAAAAGTCACGCTCAACACACTGATTCAGGCGGCGTGGTTGCTGCTGTTGCAGCGCTTGACCGGTCAACAGAGCGTCGCGTTCGGCGCCACGGTGGCGGGGCGTCCGACGGAACTCAAAGGTGTCGAGCAGCAGATAGGCCTGTTCATCAACACCTTGCCGGTGATCGCCAGCCCCCGTGCGCAATCGAGCGTTGCTGAGTGGTTGCAGAGCGTACAGGCGCAGAACCTGGCCCTGCGCGAGCATGAACACACGCCGTTGTTCGACATTCAACGTTGGGCCGCGCGCAATGGTGAAGCGCTGTTCGACAACATTCTGGTGTTCGAGAACTACCCGGTGTCCGAGGCGCTGGAGCAGGGCGCACCGCAGGAATTGCGCTTTGGCGAGATCAACAACCATGAACAGACCAACTACCCGCTGACCTTGCTGGTGCATTTTAGCGACGAGTTGTCGATGCACTTCAGCTACCAGTGCGAGAGTTTCGCGGCGCACAGCGTGGCGCAGTTGGGTGAGTGCTTGCAGCGCTTGCTCGGGCAGATGAGCGAGTCGGGCGAGCGTTCGCTGAGTGAGTTGAACCTGATCGAAAGCGTGCCGAGCGTCGCTGCCGATTTCGTCACCGATCTGTGCATTCATCAGGGCATTGCTCGTCAGGTGACGGCCACCCCGGATGCATTGGCGGTGACTTTCGGCAGCAATCAGCTGACTTACGCTGAGCTCGACGCGCAAGCCAATCGTCTGGCGCACAAGCTGATCGAACTCGGTGTCGGCCCGGAAGTGCGGGTGGGCGTAGCGATGCCGCGTTCCGAGCAGTTGCTTATCGCCTTGCTGGCGGTGCTGAAGGCCGGTGGCGCCTACGTGCCGCTGGACCCGGATTACCCGGCGGATCGCGTTGCTTACATGCTCGACGACAGCGGTGCGCGGGTGTTGCTGACCGAGCAAGCCGTCGCCGCGACCTTGAGCGTGCCGAGCGAAACGCAAGTGCTGCTGATGGATCAGGTGTCGTTGAGCGGTTATTCGAGCAGCGCACCGCAAACATCGGTCGCGCCGGACAACCTCGCTTACGTGATCTACACCTCCGGCTCCACCGGCAAACCCAAAGGCGTGGCGATTGCCCATCGCAACGTCATGGCGCTGATCGACTGGTCGGCCAAGGTTTACAGCCGCGATGACATCCAAGGTGTGCTGGCTTCGACGTCGGTGTGCTTCGATCTGTCGGTGTGGGAGCTGTTTGTCACGTTGGCCAACGGCGGCTCGCTGATCATCGCCCGTAATGCCCTGGAGCTGCCGCAACTGGCAGCCCGCGACCAGGTGCGCCTGATCAACAGCGTGCCGTCAGCCATTGCTGCATTGCAACGCGCCGGGCAGATTCCGTCGAGCGTGCGGATCATCAATCTGGCGGGTGAACCGCTGAAACAAGGCTTGGTGGATGCGCTGTATCAGCAGTCGACCGTCGAGCACGTTTTCGACCTGTACGGCCCGTCGGAGGACACCACCTATTCGACCTGGACTCGCCGCAGTGCCGGTGGTCAGGCGAGGATCGGTCGTGCCCTCGACCACAGCGCCAGCCATTTGCTCGACGCCGATTTGCACGTTGTCCCGCAGGGAGTTTCGGCTGAGCTGTACCTGTCTGGTGCCGGCATCACTCGCGGCTATCTGGGCCGAGCGGCGATGACCGCCGAGCGGTTTGTGCCTAACCCACTCGCCGCCAATGGCGAGCGCATGTACCGCACCGGCGACCTGATCCGCGAGCGCGAAGAGGGCGATCTGGAGTACATGGGGCGCATCGACCATCAGGTGAAAATTCGCGGCCTGCGTATCGAACTGGGCGAAATCGAGGCGCGTCTGGTGGCGTACGTCGCCGTGCGTGAAGCCGTGGTCGTGGCCAGTGAAGTGCTGGGCAGCCAACAATTGATCGCCTATCTGGTGCCGAGCGATCCGACGATTGTCGATGCCAGTGCTGAACAGCAACGTGAACTGCACGACGATCTCAGCACTTGGCTGGGCGCAACCCTGCCGGATTACATGGTGCCGACTCACCGTCTGTGGCTGGCGCAACTGCCGCTGACCCCCAACGGCAAGATCGATCGCAAGCGTTTACCGGCGCTGGAACTCACGGCGGCGCAACAACACGTCGAGCCGGTCAACGCCACCGAGCAGGCGCTGGTGGACATCTGGAAAGACGTGCTGGGCCTGGCGCGGGTCAGCACCACCGACAGCTTCTTCGCCCTCGGCGGGGACTCGATCATCTCGATTCAAGTGGTCAGCCGTGCCCGTCAGCAAGGCCTGGAACTGAGCCCGAAAGACCTGTTCCAGCACCCGACCATCGAGCAACTGGCGCAACGCGTCGCAAGCACCTCAGACGTACCGGTGGCAGCGCTGATCGACATGCCTCTGCACGGCTTGAGTGATGCGCAAATCGCGCAATTACCGCTGCCGCAGGATCAGTTGGCAGGGCTTTATCGCCTGTCGCCGATGCAGCAGGGCATGCTGTTCCTCGGCCTGAATTCGCCGGAATCGGATCTGTACGTCAACCAGTTGAGTGTGCCGGTGCAGGGCCTTGACCCCCTGCGCCTGAAAGCCGCTTGGGCAACGGTCAGCCGTCGCCACGACATCCTGCGCACCGGTTTTCTCTGGCAGGACATGGCCGAGCCGCTGCAATTCGTCCTCGCTGACCCGCAGTTGCCGATCAGCCTGCTGGACTGGCGCGAACAGGATCACTCGGCCGAAGCCTTGCAGGTGCTGGCGGATGCCGAGCGGGCCAAGGGCTTCGATCTCGACCAGCCACCGCTGCAACGGTTGGCGCTGGTGCGGGTGGATGAGGACAGTTATCAGCTGATCTGGACCTATCACCACATCCTGATCGACGGCTGGAGCAGTTCGCAGTTGATCGGCGAAGTGCTGAGCCAGTATTCCGGCAAGCCGCTGGCCGACGCCGTTCCATATCGCCGCTACATCAACTGGCTGCAACAGCAGGACGCCAACGCCAGCGAAGGGTTCTGGCGTCAGCATTTGAACCTGCTCGACGAACCGACCTATCTGGCCGACGCCGTTACGCGTACTGACAGCGGTCGTGGTCACGAGGCGCTTTACAGCCGCTTGGGTGAGCAGCGCACCGAACAGCTCAAGGCTTTTGCGCAAGCTCAGCAAGTCACGCTGAACACCTTGGTGCAGGGCGCATGGCTGATGCTGCTCAGCCGTTACAGCGGTCAACGCTGCGTGGCGTTCGGCGCCACGGTGGCGGGGCGTCCGGCGAGTCTGCCGTCGTCGGAATCGATCCTTGGCCTGTTCATCAATACGTTGCCGGTGATCAAGGACGTGCCGGCCGAGCAAGCGGTGGGGCCGTGGCTGCGTGAGTTGCAGGACTTCAACCTGGAAATGCGAGAGCGCGAGTACACCCCGCTGACCGACGTCCAGCGTTGGGGCGGCCGCGCCGGGCAGTCGCTGTTCGACAGCATCATCGTGTTCGAGAATCACCCGATCGACCAGGCATTGCGCGAATGGCGCGACGACTCGCTGAAGTTCGGCGAGATCAATAACTCTGGCCTGACCAACTTCCCGATGGACTTGATGGTCACGCTCGAAGAAGGTCTGGTGATCGAGT
The DNA here is from genome assembly GCF_044743385.1 of Pseudomonas sp. NPDC087639. Classification (NCBI taxonomy): domain Bacteria; kingdom Pseudomonadati; phylum Pseudomonadota; class Gammaproteobacteria; order Pseudomonadales; family Pseudomonadaceae; genus Pseudomonas; species Pseudomonas sp. NPDC087639. The sequence continues at coordinate 40,710 of NZ_JBIUWI010000007.1, forward strand.
ACATGTTCCTGCGCGAGCATTTCGACCGGGCGACGGTGGAAGGCATCCGCAGCAACATGGAAGGCCTGCTCGTTGCGTTGACGGAAGATGCGACGCAACCGCTGGGCCGCATCGGTCTGCCGACCGGTCAGGCATGCATCGCGCAGGCTTTGCCGGCTCCTTCGCAAGAACCGGCAGTGCACCAGCGCATCGCACAATGGGCACAAGCGCATGCAGGCCAAACTGCATTGATCTTCAATGGCGAGACCTTCAGCTACGGCCAGATCGAGGCCCGGGCCAATCGTCTGGCCCATGCGCTGATCGCCGAAGGTGTCGGCCCGGAAATCCGCGTCGGTGTGGCCCTGCCACGCAGCGAAAACATGATCGTCGCGCTGTTGGCGGTGCTCAAAGCCGGAGGCGCTTATGTGCCGCTGGACGCGACGTACCCGCGCGAACGTCTGAGCTATCTGATGCGCGATTCCGGCATTGCGCTGTTGCTCAGTGATTCGAGTCTGCGTCAGGTGATGCCCGCGCAGGACAACCTGCATGTGCTGGAACTCGATCACCTGGATTTGAGCGCTCAGGCAGCGATGGCGCCACAGGTTGCGGTGCAACCGGGCAACCTCGCCTACGTGATTTATACCTCCGGTTCCACCGGCCAGCCGAAAGGTGTCGGTGTGGCGCATGGACCGTTGGCGATGCACTGCCAGGCCATCGGCCAGCGTTACGAAATGAGCGAAGCCGACTGCGAATTGCACTTCATGTCGTTCGCGTTCGACGGCGCGCATGAGCGCTGGCTGACCACCCTGACGCATGGCGGGCGCCTGCTGATCCGTGATGACAGCCTGTGGACGGCCGAGCAGACCTACAACGCTCTGCATGAGCATGGCGTGACCGTGGCGGCGTTCCCGCCGGTGTACTTGCAGCAACTGGCCGAACACGCCGAACAGCACGGTAACCCGCCGCCGGTACGGATCTACTGCTTCGGCGGTGATGCGGTGCCGGTGGCGAGTTTCGAGCTGGCCAAACGGGCACTGAAACCGCAGTACATCATCAATGGCTACGGCCCGACCGAAACAGTGGTGACGCCGCTGATCTGGAAGGCCAGTGCTGACGATCAGTGCGGTGCGGCCTACGCGCCGATCGGCAGTGTGGTCGGTGAGCGCAGCGGTTATGTGCTCGATGCCGACCTTAATCCGCTGCCGGCCGGCATTGCCGGTGAGCTGTACCTCGGTGGCGCGTTGGCTCGCGGTTATCTGGGACGTGCCGGCGGCACTGCGGAGCGCTTCGTTGCCAACCCGTTCAGCGCCGATGGCAGTCGCCTGTACCGTACCGGCGACCTGGTGCGCCAGCGTGAGGACGGCACCGTCGACTACCTGGGACGAATCGACCACCAAGTGAAAATCCGTGGTTTCCGCATCGAGCTGGGTGAAGTCGAGGCGCGTCTCAAGCAGCAGCCGGGCGTGCGTGACGCCGCCGTGGTGGCCCGCGAGGGTGTCAGCGGCAAGCAACTGCTCGGCTATGTGCTGGCTGCTTCCGATACCCCGGCAGACGGTTTGTGCGAACGCCTGCGCGAGCAACTCAAGGCCAGCCTGCCGGATTACATGGTGCCTGCGCATTTGATGGTGCTTGAGCGCATGCCGCTGACGCCGAACGGCAAACTCGACCGCAAGGCCCTGCCGAACCCGGACGCTGAACAGCGTCTGGCGTACGTGGAACCACGCACTGAGCTGGAAAAAGCCTTGGCAAAGATCTGGCAGGACGTGCTGAAAATCGAGCGCGTCGGGCTCACCGACAACTTCTTCGAACTGGGCGGCGATTCGATCCTCAGTCTGCAAGTCGTGGCCCGCAGCCGCGTACTCAAGGCCCAGGGCCTGAGCCTGAAACTGCGCGACCTGATGCAGAAACCGAGCATCGCCGAACTGGTGGCCAGCGTGCAGGGCGCTGCTGAAAAAACTTCCGGGCTGCTGGCGATGAACGCTGAGGTCAAGGGTGTTGCGCCGCTGTTCTGCATTCACGCGGGCTTCGGCACGGTGTTCGACTACGAGCCATTGGCGCGCCGCTTGGGCGGTCGCCGTCAGGTGTTGGCGATTCAGTCGCGGATGTTGCTCGATCCGGCTTTCAACGATGTTTCGTTGCAGGACATGGCCAGCAATTACGTGGCGCAGATCCGCGAGAAACAGCCGCACGGGCCGTACCATCTGTTGGGCTGGTCGCTGGGCGGGACGTTGGCGATGTTGATGGCCGCGCAACTCGAACAGGCTGGTCAGACGGTCAAATTCGTCGGTCTGGTGGACAGCTTCGTGCCATCCGCCAAGGTCAACGAAGGGGCGGTGGATGATTGGCAGGCCGATCTGCGTGACTTCCTGCGGGTGACCCTGCCGGACGCCGCGCCGGGCTTGAGCATCGACGGCGAAGAAACGCCGCAGAACCTGCGTGCATTGTTCGCCGCGGCCATAAGCGCCGAACGCAACGCCTCAACCTACGTGGCACTGGGCGCCGATGAACTGGCCCATGTGTTCAGCGTGGCCCGCCGGCTCAAGCAACTGTCGTTGCAACTGGATGGCTGTGCACCGCTGGTGGTCAATCCGATCTGCTGGTGGACCCTGGGTCGCGAAGAGGAGGCGATGGAACTGGCGGTGCAACTCAAACAGCCAGGCATGGGCGGCGAATGGCTCGATTGCGGGCACTTCCAGATCCCGCGCGATGAAACTTTCCTGTCCGAGGCTGAAGAAATGCTCGGCGAGATCGTTGAACCAGTAGCCATGTCCTGAACTTGCTCTGAACTTGAAAAACCGCTCGGGCGCCTGATGGCGTTCGACCGGTCTGGAGATTTGAATGTCGTTGAACCCTGATATCGCCGCGTTTCTGCAACTGGTCGGCAACGGCCGGGCCAGTGGCAAGCGCGTCGGCATGCATGAGCTGAGCCCGGCACAAGCCCGTGAACAATTCGATCAATCGTCGTTGTTGATGGATGCCGGTGGTGAAGAGCTGCAAGTGGTGGATGAACTGCAATTGCCCGTGCGCGATGGCTCGCGCCTGAATGCACGGATCTACAGCAATCAGCCTTTGAATGCAGGTGCCGGACGCCCGGCGCTGTTGTATTTCCATGGCGGCGGTTACGTGGTCGGCAGTCTCGATTCCCATGATTCGCTGTGCCGGGCTTTGGCTTCGATGGCTGATTGTGTGGTGCTGTCGGTGGCTTATCGCTTGGCGCCTGAGTTTCGCTTTCCAACGGCGGCCGATGATGCCCGTGATGCCTGGGATTGGCTGGTAGCCAGCGCGCAGGATCTGGGCATCGACGCCGCGCGCCTGGCAATTGCCGGTGACAGCGTCGGCGGCAGCCTGGCCACGGTACTCGCCGCACAACTGGCGGATGCCACCGTACAGCCGCGCTTGCAGGTGCTGATTTATCCGGTCACTGATGCCAGTCGCAGCACGCCTTCCATTGAGCAGTTCGGGGAAGGGTATCTGCTGGAAAAGGCTTCGCTGCAGTGGTTCTACGAGCATTATCAGCGTGATGCCTGCGATCGTCTCGATCCACGTTTCTCGCCGTTACTTGCTGAGGTCAACGCTAACGTCGCGCCCGTGCTGCTGGTCTTGGCCGAGTGTGATCCGTTGCACGATGAGGGCGTGGCGTATGCGCGTCACTTGCAGGCGGCCGGGGTTGAGGTGGAATTGAAGGTGTATGAGGGTATGACCCACGATTTCATGCGTATGGGCGCGATCATTGATGAGGCTGAAGAGGCGCAGCAGCATATTGCTGAGCGCTTGGTAGAGGTGTTTGCTGTGGCTTGAAGGGATGGGTGAATATCCGTTGCTGCGGTAACGGCTGATTAGGGTTCCGCCCTTACGGCGGGTCACTTTGGCAAACGCCCCAAAGTAACCAAAGGTCTGTGCCCTGACGTTCGGCCCTCGCTGTGGCTCGGGTTCCTTCGCTGCGGGATCGATCCGGGGGCATCGCCTCCGGTTTGCTTCGCTGCACCTCCTCTCGATGTGTTTGGCTTCGCCAAACGGTCGCTGCGCTCCCACCCCCGGATCAATCCCTCCACTCAGCCTGCCGACGGGCCTTCAGATCAAGAGCTTTACTCGAGCTAACGCTCATTGTGTTGAGTGGGGCGGCATGCGCCGCGTGCGGGGTGTACTCAATTCCTTGTGGGAGCTGGCTTGCCAGCGATGGCGACCTGACAGCCGACCAAGCTCTGGCGGGGCGACTCATTTCCTGTAGGAGTTGCCGAAGGCTCGGGCCGCGATCGGACGATCTTTTGATCTGCTTTGGCTTTGGCTTTGGCTTTGGCTTTGGCTTTTGATCTTGCTCTTCAGCCCATCGGCAGGCCGAGCGGAGGTGTTCATCAGGGGGTAGGCGCGCAGCGCCGTGCGGCGAAGCCGCACACATCGAGAGGAGGTGCAGCGAAGCAAACCGTAGGCGATGCCCCCGGATGGACACCGTAGCGAGGGAACACTGAGCCTAGGCGAAGTGCCGTACGTCAGGGTAAAGCCTTTTGGGTTACCTTTTCGGCGTTTGGAAAAGGTGACCCGCCGTAAGGGCGGAACCCTAATCAGCAACACCCGCAGCAACGGATATACACCCAACCCCAACCCCAACCCCAACCCCAACCCCAACCAAAAAAAACGCCGGCAGATGCCGGCGTTTCAGTGAGCGCAGAGCGTATTACCAGTTGTAGGTCACGTCAGCAGTCATGGTGCGGCCTTCACCGTAGTAGCAGTCGAGGGTGCTGTTGCACGCGGCAACGTATTTCTCGTCGGTGAGGTTCTGCAGGTTGGCTTGCAGCTTCACGCCTTTGATGTGCAGCGGCGATTTTTCCAGGTCGTAGGAGACCATGGCGTCATACACGGTGTAGGACGGGATCTGGAAGGAGTCCGACTCGTAGTCCGAACCGTAGCTGCTGCGCACGTAGCGTGCACCCAGACCCATACCGAAACCGGCCAGGGCAGTGGAGACGTCGAAGTCGTAGTTGACCCAGGCGGACGCGGTCAGTGGTGGACGCATCGCCAGGGTGCGACCTTCGCGACCGTCGTTGTCTTTTTCCCACTTGGTCTGGTTACGCGACACCGAAGCCAGTACGCGCAGGTTCTGGGTGACATTGACCTTGCCTTCCAGCTCGACACCACGGGAGCGCACGGTGCCGCTCTGGGTGCTGAAACCCGGATTGTCGAGGTCGGAGGTGAGCATGTTGTCCTGATCGATCTGGTAGGCCGACAACTGGATAAAGCCATCAATGAACGTCGGCTCGTACTTGATACCGACTTCGTACTGTTTGCCGGTGGTCGGTTCGAATGCGCCGCCGCTCATGTCGGTACCGGTTTGCGGCAGGAACGATTCGGCGTAGCTCACGTAAGGCGTGATGCCATTTTCGAACTCGTAGCCAAGGCCGGCACGACCGGTGAACTTCTCGTCCTTCTGGTTGCTGTGACCGCCGGTCAGTGGTTGCTTGTTGTCAGTCTCGGCGAAGTCATAACGACCGCCGAGAGTCAGGAACCACTGGTTCCAGCGCAGTTGATCCTGAGCGTACAGGCCGGTCTGGGTAATGGTGTTATCCCACTTGTACGGCTGGCGGAAGTTGATCTGGCTGCCATACACCGGGTTGTACAGGTCGATACCCGGAGCGGTGCGGTCATAGAGACCGAGGAACTTTGAGTTGGAGTGGTAGTAGTCCACGCCCAGCAGCACCGTGTGCTCGATATCGGCAGTCTTGAACTTGGCCTGGGCAATGTTATCGATGCCGTAAACCTTGTTGTGCTGCGACCAGTCCACCGCGTAACGGCTCTGGAAACTGTTGTCGTTGAGACCGGTGACCGGGTTGGTCGGGAACGAATAGCCGTGCAGCGGCGCCACGTACTGGTCGTTGACGTCGGCGTAACGAGCGTTCTGTTTCAGGGTCCAGACGTCGTTGAGTTCGTGGGCGATTTCGTAACCGACGACGAACTGTTCACGGTGGTACTTGTTCACGTCCGGTTCGCCGATGAAGCGGCTGCGGCTGATGCGCCCGTTAGAGGTGCTTTTGACCGTGCCAAAGGCTGGCAGACCTTGAGCTTCCGGTACGTCGTGATCTTTCTGGTACTGACCGAATACGGTGATGGTGGTGCGGTCGTTCGGCAGCCAGGTCAGGCTTGGCGCCAGCAACATGCGGTTCTGGTTGGCGTAGTCGATGGCCGAACTGCTGTCGTTGAACACGCCGGTCAGGCGATAGAGGAATTCGCCCTGATCGTCGATCGGGCCACCGAAGTCGAAGGCGCCGTATTTACGGTCATAGCTGCCGCCACCGATTTTCACTTCATGCAGCGGGGTAGCCGTCGGACGCTTGCTGACCATGTTGACGATGCCGCCTGGCTGGTTCTGCCCGTAAAGTACCGATGCCGGGCCCTTGAGCACTTCGACGCGCTCCAGGGTGTACGGGTCGATTTGCAGCGAACCGCCGGTGCTGCCGCCGCCGTATGGCATGTGCAGACCATCGAGGTACAGCGGAGTAGGGGAGAAACCACGGGAGGTCGGTTCGTCGAAAATCTTCACCCGGTCCGAGAAACCGCCGCCGGTCATGCCTGGTGTGTAAAGCAGGGCTTCGGTGACCGACTTCGAACCGCGCATCTTGATTTCGTCTTGTGTCACGACGTTGATGGTCTGCGGGATTTCCTTGAGCGACGAATCGGTCTTGGACCCGGAGGCGCTACGCTTGGCGACGATTCCGTCAACCGGGCCCCAGGCCGATTCCGCGGTGGCGGAAATACTGGTCGGTGCCAGATCCAGGCTTGCACCGCTGCTGCGGCCGCGCAACGCGACGTTGTTGCCCTGAACGCTGTAGGCGATGTCGGTGCCTTTGAGCAATTGCGCGATGGCGGCGGTTGGTTCCAGGTTACCGCTGACGGCGGTGCTGCGCAGACCACTCACTTCATCCGGGCTGTAAAGCACCTGAAGGTTGGTCTGACGACCGAATTCCTGCAAGGCGCTCCCCAGCGACTGTGCAGGAATATTGATCGCCACGGCGGCGGCCTGAGCCTGACCTGCGATTGGCAAGGTCAGGGCCATGGCGCAAAGCGCTGGCAACGTGGAACGCAAGGAGCGGCGGATCAGCAGAGCCTTGGCGAGCGGGTGGAGTCCGTGCGGTGCGGGCATTGTTCTTCTACTCTTCAAAGTGTTGACTGAGAACTATTTCTATTAACTGTAAGTAAGACGTTGAGCCTTCCGAAAACCGGAAAGGCTCAACGCATTTTTTTTACAAATTTTTCACAATCAGGCGGGTTGAAGCTCAGTGACCACTTTGCCGGCGTTCATGCGCACCAGTTGGTCGGCGACATCGAAGTAACGATCGTCGTGGGAAATGACGATGATGGTCTTGCCCAGACGCTTGAGGTCAGGCAGCAGCTCGGTATAGAAAATGCGGCGGAAGGTCGGGTCCTGGTCGGCGGCCCACTCGTCGAACACCAGCACCGGCCGTTCTTCCAGCCAGGCATTGATCAGCGCCAGACGTTTGCGTTGGCCGGTCGAAAGGTCGGTGGTGGTGAATGAGCCGTCGCGCACGCTGACCTTGTGGGCGATCTCCAGACGCTGCAGATATTGGTTGGCATCTTCCGGAATATGCGTGTCGCCCTGAACCACGTCGTCGAACAGGTAGTAGTCGGCGAAGACCGTGGTGAACAACTGGCGATAGTCGTCGCGGGTCAGGGCGGTGACCACTTGATCGTTGAGGCGGATTTCACCTTGCTGCGGCGCGTACAGGCCCAGCAGCAATTTGATCAGGGTGGTCTTGCCACAACCGTTTTCGCCGACGATGAAGACGATGTCGCCCTGTTCGATTTTCAGGTTCACCGGACCGAGACGGAACGGCGTCGCGCCTTGTACGGTCGGGAAACTGTACGAGACGTTGGTCAGTTCCAGGCTGTGCACCGGTGTCTTTTTATTGCCTTGGTCGTTGAGCAGCAGGTGCGGTTCGGGCGAGGAAAACTGCTCGGACAACTCGGCGATACGACGGAACGCGATCTGCGCGCGACTGACAATCGGCAGTGCGGCAATGATGTGTTCCAGCGGACCTTTCATATACAGCAGCACCAGCACAAAACCGCTCATCACCGCTTTATCGGCGTTCGGCCACAGCGATTGCAGGCCCAGCGCCAGGCCGATCACGACGAAAAACAGCATCGAACCGAGCGTCTTGGCGATCACGAAAATATTCACCGAGCGCACCTGGGTATCGCAGATCTTGTCCGCCGTGCCTTCAATGCCCGAGACAAACATTCGGTGCCGGCGCGGCCGATGGATGCGCAGCTCCTTGGCGCCCTCAGCGACGGCGTGGTAGCTCTTTTGCAGTTCGTCTTCGTAGTCGCGAGCCTTCATGAAACCCTGCATGCCACGCCCGCGAGCAATGTATTGAACGACCGTACCGATCAGGATAGCGATGACTGTCAGCAGAAACATCGGCCATGACAACATCGCCAGATAGCCCATGCAGCCGAGGGCAACGGTCATCGAAATCGCTAGCGGGGCGAAGGCGAACGCAAAGTCGCTGATGGTATCGACGTCGTGGGTCAGCACCGGAATCAGACGATGACTGCGATAGCGTTCGATCTGTTCGATCGGCGCCGAGAGGACTTTTTCGCCCAGCTCCTTACGCAATTTGGCAATGATGTGTTGGCCGACATAATTGGTGCCAATGTCAGAAAAAATGGAAGTGGTCAGGGCCAGCAGGCACAGGCCGGCGAAGATCGCGACCATGGTGCCGGTCAGATCGCCTTCGCTGTGCAGCACGCTGTTGATGGTCGCCAGCAATGCGGTGACGCTCAGACCGCCGACCATGCCGAGCAGGACGGAGACGGTGACGATCAGCCGAAAGGGTTTGAGCAGGGCGAACAATTCATTGATCACCCCGCGTGTTGGTTTGCTCATGGAGGTTCCCTGCTTGAAAGAGCGGCGAAGGCCGGCATCGGCTGCGGACTTCGCCTGGGTGACGTAGAAGGCGGTGGCGCGCCTTGACGGTTCGCGCCCACCTGTAAAACGACTGGCAGGACGGCTAATTTAGCCGGGTGAGGGGCTTACAGATCGCGGGCTACGCGAAACCCGATCCAGTCGCCGCGGGTATCGGTGAACGTCGCGTTACGATTGCCCGAGCGAGAGAACACCGGTGCTTCACCCCAGTCGTTGCCACGGATGCGGCGAACTTCGCATTTGCCGCTCGACCAGGCACTGCCATCGCTCGGTGCGCCGACGTAGTTTTCGTTGTAGCAGTCGGCCGTCCACTCATAGATGTTGCCGTGCATGTCGTAGACGCCAAAGGCGTTGGCCGGGAAGCTGCCGGCCGGTGCGGTGAAGTTGTAGCCGTCGCCGGCGCCGTAGGTATTGGCGTGTTTGGCGATGCTGTATTCCTTGCCTTCGTCGAACGGGAAGGGGAACGGGCCGGTGCTGCCACCACGGGCGGCGTATTCACGCAGGGATTCGCTGACCAGCCGATATTGCTGACCGGTCTTTTTCGACAGCCACGCCACGTAGGCCTCGACTTCAGGGAAGTCCATGCACACCGCAGGATGTTTGTCGGTGTACTGCTTGCGCGGGTCACTGCCCTGATAATCAGGGATGCCCGCTTTGCAGGCGCGGCCGGGGCGAGTGTCGCCGTCGGGCATTTTGTAGCCGGTGTCCTTGAGGTACGCATCCCACTCGCCACGCAGCACCTGAAAGCGGCTGATCGCCAACGGTTTGGCAAACGTCACCGGGTGCATCGGGCCTTCGTCAGGCTCGCGGCCGACTTCGTCATCCGGGGTGCCCATGGTGAAAGTGCCGGTGGGCAGTACGACCATTTCCGGACAGTCCTTGCAGTCCTTGAATACCTTGCCCGGCGCAGGCGGGGTGGCGGCGAAGGCGGCGCCTGGCAGCAGGCCTGAGGCTAGCGCCGTCAGCATCAACGCTGGCAGGGCCTTCATGGAAAATCGACGCAGTTCACGGTTCATTGCAAGTCTCGCTAAAAAGGAAAAAGGGATCGCGCGGGCTCAAAGGGCTGGGTCGAGCACGGCCAGCAATCGATCGATCTGTTGTTCGTCGTTAAGCAACCCCGGTGCGGTGCGGATAACCGGACCCACGTCGCGGTTGACCGCATCGGCCACCACGCGGTTGGCCATCAGGTACGCAGCAATCTTGTCGCTATCCTTGCCCTTGACCCGGAAGAAGGTAAATCCGGCGGACAGTTCAGGGCTCAGTGGCGTGACGAGTTCGATCTGTGGGCGCTGTTGCAGGTGTTTTTTCAGGTAGCTGTTGAGGGCGTGAATGCGCGCTTCAACTTCGGCCTTGCCCAGTTGCAGGTGCAATTTGAAGGCTTCGTCGAGCGCCCAACGGTGCTCGAACGAGTGGTAGCCGCCGGGCGTCATGGTGGTGGAAAACGCCGTTGCTTCAGAGAACGTCGGAATGATCGGGGTGACATATCTGACCTCTTCGAAGCGACTGCAAACGATGCCGGTGCCGCGCGGGCCGAACATCCATTTATGGGTACCGGCGATGAAGAAGTCGCAGTTCATCTGCGCAAAACTGAGGTCGTCGACGCCGAAACCGTGCACGCCATCGACGACGTAGATGATTCGGTCGGCATCGCTGCGGCCACGGTTGTGCTTGTCGACGATGGCGCCTATTTCGCCGATGGGCAGTTTCAGGCCGCTGCCCGAATGCACCCAGCACATCCCCAGCACACGGGTTTCGGGGCGAATGGCGCTGTCGATGGCGGCCAGGATTTCAGCTTTGCTGGCGCTGTACACATTCTTGAACAAAGGGATTTTGCGCACCCGCGTGCCGTCGCGTTCGGTGCGCAAGGCAAGGATGGTGTGGGTGGCGTAATGCTCGTGGACGGTGGTGAGGATTTCCTGATCGGCGCGCACATGCACACCGCCATAAATCGTCGCCAGCCCCTCAGTGGTGCTGCCGGTCAGGGCGATCTGCTTGGCATTGGCCTGCAAGTAGCGACCGGCCCAGACCCGCACGTTTTCTTCGCGCTGTTCGATCACGCCCAGATCCCAGTCCATCGCCAGGCCGGGGTTCTTGTCGAGGGCGGCGCGGTGCATTTCGATGGCGTCGCGCACGGGTTTGGGGTGCGAGGTGACCAAAAAATTGGAGAAGTGCAGGTAGTCCGGATCCTGATCGAACTGTTGCTGCAACTGTGCCCACTTGTTGCGCGGCTGCGGTGCTACGGCTGAGGCGCTGGCGAGATTCGGCAGACCCGCACCCAGCGGCAGTGCCGCCGCCAGAAGCCCGGCCTGCTTCAAGAAGTCACGACGATTGCTCATGGCTTGGCGGTTCCCTGCGCAGCGGCCAGCGAAGGTTTCGCCGCTTTCTCGACCTGATCCCAAACGCGCAGGAAGTTGCCGCCCCACAGCTTGGCAATGTCGGCTTCGGAATAACCGCGCGAGATCAATTCGGCGGTGACGTTGCGGATTTCGCCGACGTTCTCGAAGCCTTTGACGCCGCCGCCTTCGTTGAAGTCGGAACTGATGCCGACATGGTCGATGCCGATCTTGCGCACCGCGTAATCGATGGCGTCGCCCAAATCCTTGAGGCTGGCTTTCGGCTCTTCTTCGAGGATGCCGTAGAGACGGCCGGCGTACTGGCCGAACTTCTGTTCGGACCAGGCGGTAATGATCGGGTCGCCGGGCATCAGTGCCATGGCCAGGTTCGGCAGTGGCGGCAGGTCGAACTCCTTGCGCATTTCGTTGAGCTTGTTCTGGGTTTCCTGGGTCAGCGGACGCAGGTACTGCGAGAACGCGACGATCTGTACGACGCCGCCGCTGTTCTTGATCAGCTGCATTTCCTTGTCGCTGAGGTTGCGCGGGATGTCGACCATCGCGCGCGGCGCCGAATGCGAAGCCACCAGCGGTGTGCGGCTCAGTAGCGCGACCTGCTCGAGGGCCTTGGTCGACATTTGCGACACGTCGATGATCACGCCCAGATCGTTAAGGCGCTTGACCGCTTGCTTGCCCAGATCCGAGAGACCGTCGAGGGCATCCGGCGAATCATTGAGGAACGGCAGCGGACGCGACGAGTCCGCCCAGTCGTTGTTGCCGATGTAGCTGAAGCCGAACATGCGCATGCCGCGAGCCGTCCACATGTCCAGCAGGTTCAGGTCGTGACCCAGTGGATAGGCGTTGAGCATGCTGATGAAAATCGCGAATTTGCCTTCGCCGTGCAGGCGTCGGAAGTCGTCCGCGGTATAGGCGATGGCGACCTGATTGGGATAGTCGCGGACCATGCCGGAGATGATCTTGAAGCGGATCTCCTGCTGGTTGCGCGCCTCGTCGACGAAACCGGGCGTCGGTTTGTGCGGGGCGTTCGGGCCGTTCCACATTTCCGGCCAGCCGAAGATGGTCAGTGCGGCGCCCGACAGGCGTCCACGGCTGGCCTTGGCCAGATCGAACTGGCCGTCGCCGTCCTTGTCGGCTTCGTGGCCGTCGGTGCCGAAGTTTTGCGTCAGGCTGACATGGCTGTCGAAGGAGAGCATGCGTTCGTGCAGTTCATCGGCCTGTTTCATGACTTTGACCGGGTAGCCGAGGTCGTCCTTGAACCAGTGTTGCCAAGCGGCAAAGCCTGCGCCGGCACTGATTGCCAGGGCCAGTGGCAGGCCGATGAATAGAGCCTTTTTCGAACGTGGTTTTGTCATTGCCATCTCTGTCAGGTTCGCCATCGAGGTGCAGGCGCGGGGGCCTTTGCTATCTGGGAAGAACGATTAGTCGGCAGGGAAATTTAGGCGGGCGCGCCTCAAGCAAAAGCGGCGGCTTAAATTTGCCGGCGCAACAAACGTTCTAGCTTGGATAAAGCCTGCTTCATGGCTGACACAGGTAGGGCAATGAAGATTTCTCGACGATGGTTCATGGCAGGCCTGGCGCTGACGGGCGCTGCCGTGCCTGCGGCTTATTTTGGGCATCGTGAATGGACGAAGCCGGACCCGACGATCACGCCGGGTGAAGCGTCATTCGACGTCGCCGACACGGCCGGGCAACGCCTGGCGAATGCGTTGCGCGGGGTTTGGGATATCCGTTTCGAAGGTTCTGATGCCGGCCTTGAAGGTCTACCGCTTGAGGGCCTGCAAGTGTTTCTCGACATCGGCCAGAAGGGTCGTGGTGTCTGCGGTTTTCTCGACACGCCAGAACGTCTGCGCTCGGGTGAGACGCCTCGTTACCGAATTCTTGGCGATCTTGCAGGGGCCGATGCAGCGAAACTCAGCTGGCGGCTGATCGGCGCTGATGGCCAGATTGGCTATGAACTGGAAATGATCCTAGATGAGGTCTGGGCCGATTTCGGTAATGCCGGCAGCGGCACCCTCAGCGGCAAAGCGCTGCAACTTGACCGGCCGTTGAGCCTGCCGGCGCAGGACAACCGCTTCGTGGCCGTCAAGCGCCTGTTTCCCGAAGCGCGCGAGCGCACACCGTTGAACGCGACGCTGCTGGCATGGCTGATCTCTCCCGAGCATCGCCTGTTCCACCAGTTGTGGCATGCGACCCGGGACAAGTGGCACAAGCTTCCCGAGGACAAGCGCGAGGCGCTGCGCGGCATTGGCTGGCAGCCCGGCCCGCGCGACAAGGAGCGTGATGCCCGTGGCCCGCGCAAGGATCGCAACGGTTCGGGTGTGGACTTTTTCTTCATGCACCGACACATGCTCGGGACGGCGCGATCGATGCAGGATCTGCCGTCCTGGGAATACTTCCCGCTGCCGCAACCGGAGTTGATCCGCGACCGCATCGGTTTCGCCCGGTATTTCGATAATCACGATGGCACGGCTTTGCCGCCGACGTGGACGGCCGCAGGTGACGACGAGTTCAGTCAGTGGGTCAGCGACATCAAGACCGCCGAGACTTACGAAAGCAACTTCCAGGTCTGGGAGTCGCAGTACCGTGATCCGGCGTATCTGGCCAAACTCACGCTGGGTCAGTTTGGTTCGGAAGTCGAGCTGGGCCTGCATGACTGGCTGCACATGCGCTGGGCGTCAGTACCGCGCGATCCATCCAATGGCCAACCGGTGCCGTTTGCTCGCGATCCGGCGGACTTCGCCGCACGCTGGTACAACGCCGAAAACGACTTCCTCGGCGATCCGTTCTCATCCCACGTCAATCCGGCGTTCTGGCACTTCCATGGCTGGATCGATGACCGGATCGAAGACTGGTTTCGCGCCCACGAGCGTTTCCATCCGGGTGAAGTCACGCGCCTGCAAGTCAATGGCGTGCACTGGTTCGCACCGGGGCGGTGGGTCGAGGTCGATGATCCGTGGTTGGGGCCGAGCACCCATGGTTGCAGCACCACGCCGGGATTACAGACGGGAAAAACCGTGGAAATGGACCCGGAAACCATGAAGCTGGCGCTGCGCATCACCTTCATCACCGACGAGGACAAACTCGCCGGTCTGTTCCGCCGCGTGCCGCAACGGCCGTGGTATGCGCGCAATCTGAAAGCCAAGGCATAAAAGCCAAAGATCGCAGCCTTCGGCAGCTTCTACAGAGGATTCATTTCATGTAGGAACTGCCGAAGGCTGCGATCTTTTGATCTTCAAAGACTCTGCCATCCGCCCCCAAGCGCCTTGTACAGCGCGATGCTCGCCTGTACCCGCGACAGTCGCAATTGCGCATTCTGATCTTGCGCCGCATACAACGTGCGCTGGGTTTCCAGCACCGTCAGCAAGTCTTCGGCGCCGGCCTGATAGCGGCTCTGGGCGATGTTGAACGCGGTCTGCGCCTGGCTCAATTCCTCGTTCTGCCACAACCGCTGCTCATCAAGGCGCCGAATGCTGTTGAGGGCTTTTTCCACATCGGCGAAGCCGTTGATGATCGCGCCACGATAGTTCTCCAGCAGTTCTTGCTGGCGCGCCGTGGCCTTGTCGCGTTCAGCGCCGAGGCGCCCGTTATTGAAGATCGGCGCGACTAGCCCGGCGGTGAGGTTGTAGAAGGGGCTGCGAATCAGGTCGTCGAACTGGTTGGCGCCGGAGCCGAGCTGGGCTGTCAGGGTCAGCGCCGGCAGCATGGCCGCACGGGCGACTTTGACGTCGGCCTCGGCGGCGGACAGTTGTGCTTCGGCGCGAGCGATGTCCGGGCGGTGGCTGAGCAATTCGCTGGGTACGCCGGCAGCGATATCAGGCCATTGCAGGTGATCGAAGGGCTCTTTCGGCGACAGTTGTTGCACCGGTTGGCCGAGTAGCGCAGCCAGGCTGATCAGCGCGTCTTGCGCTTGCTGCTGCACACGCGGCAATTGCCATTGCTGAGCGGCCACCAGACTTTTTTGCTGGGCCAGTTCCAATGCCGTCGCCGAGCCTGACTCATAACGCGTCTGCACCAGCTTCAGCACGCTTTGGGCGTTGGCCAGATTCAGTTCGGCAATGCGGCTTTGCTCGCGCAGCGACAGGGTTTGCGCATAGGTATTGGCAACACCGCTGAGCAGTGTCAGCTCCACGGTCGCACGATCGAATTCACTGGCTTGCAGGGTGAATTGCGCACTGTCGCGGGACGCGCGTTTGCCGCCCCAGAAGTCGATTTCGTAAGTGGCACTCAGATTGGTATCGAAGTAGTCCACAGCCTTGTTGCTGCTGTTGGCGTCCAGTTGGCTGTAGCCGGTGCCGCGCAGCAGTTTTTGCCGGTTGGCATTGAATCCGGCTTTGACCTCCGGCAGCAATGAACCGCCGGCGATCACCGTGCCGGCCTGCGCCTGACGCACCCGGGCAACAGCGGCCGCGAGGTCGAAACTGCCGGCTCGCGCCTGTTCGATCAGGCTGTCGAGTTCCGGGCTGCCGAACTGCGTCCACCACTGTGCATTGTTGCGGGCGGCGCTGGCGGTTTGCGGCGATTGCCACGCGGCGGGCGGCTGCAAGCCGCTGTCCGGACGCTGGACGGGATTGGCGCAGGCACTGAGCAACAGGCAGACGGTCAACAGGCTAAGGCACGGTTTCATAGATCGATCATTCACTGGTAAGGGCCGTGACCGGGTCGAGCCGGGCAGCTTTGCGGGCCGGCATGAAGCCGAAGACAACACCGGTGACCAGTGCGCAGCCGAAGGCGCCGAGCACGGCCATCAGGGAAAACGCCACGGCGACTTCACTGAGCACCAGCACGCCGCCGACGATCAGCGCCAACGCGATCCCGGCAATGCCGCCGACCACCGAGAGCATCACGGCCTCGGTGAGGAACTGGCGCAGGATGTCCCGTTGTCGCGCACCTGTGGCCATGCGGATACCGATCTCACGGGTGCGTTCGCGCACGGTCATGAGCATGATATTCATCACGCCGATACCGCCCACCAGCAGCGAGATCGCGGCAATCGAACCGAGCATCAGCGACAGGGTGTTTTGCGTGCGCGCCTCGGCCTGGATCATCGCGGCGTTGTTGGTCAGTTCGAAATCCTTTTTGCCGTTGTGCAGGCGCAGCATCAGTTGTTCGATGGCCTGTTCGGCTTCCTTGACCTTGCGTGCGTCGGCGGCGGCAATGGCCACGTATTCCGGATCGCGGGTGCCGAACAGCCGCACGCTGGCTGCCGAGTAGGGCACGGCGATACGGTCGTCGCTGTCGGAGTCGCCGGAGCTGGCGCCTTTTTCCGCCAGTACGCCGACCACCTGAAATGGCACGTTCTCGATCAGGATGTAATGGCCGATCGGGTTGATCACATCCTTGAGCAATTTACTGCGGACCTTGTGGCCGATCACCGCAACGGCTGCGGCATTCTGTTCATCGGCGTCGGTGAAATAACTGCCTTGCACCACCGGCCAGTTGAAGATCGCCGGGAAGTTTGTGTCGTTACCGCCGACATAACTCATGTGGTCGATATTGCCGTAACGCACCCCGGCTTCGGCGCCGTTGACCGGCATGATCCGCTGCACTTGCGGCAGGCTCGCCAGGGCACGGACATCGTCCAGAGTGATGATGCCCGGCGGCGTGCGCGGGTTGGGCGCCGAACCGCTGAGGTAAATGATGTTCGAGCCGAACGCGCCCATCTGCGCCATGACTTGGCGCTTGCTGCCTTCGCCGACAGCGAGCATCACCACCACCGACGCCACGCCGATGATGATCCCGAGCAGGGTCAGGGCAGTGCGGAAGCGGTTGATCCACATCACCCGCCACGCCGCGTGCAAGGCGTCCACCAGTTCGCCTTTCCAGGCGCCGGTGGCCTCGGCGCCCTCGACCAGACGCTTGCGCAGATCCACCGCTTGCAAGGCGCCGGGGTTGGCCGTGGTTTGCGCCTCGGGATTGTCCTTGGCGCTGTCGCTGATGATCAGGCCGTCGCGTATTTCGATGATGCGCTTGGCCCGGGCCGCCACTTCGCGGTCGTGGGTAATGAGAATTACCACATGGCCCTGGCTCGCCAGCTCATCGAGCAGCGCCATGACCTCTTTGCCGCTGTGGCTGTCGAGGGCACCGGTGGGTTCGTCGGCCAGAATGATGTGGCCGCCGTTCATCAAAGCGCGGGCAATCGACACCCGCTGTTGCTGGCCGCCGGAGAGCTGGTGCGGACGGTTGCCGGTGCGCGAGGACAGGCCTAGACGGTCGAGCAGGGCGGCGGCGCGGGCATGGCGCTCGGCGGCCGGCGTGCCGGCGTAGATCGCCGGCATCTCGACGTTTTCCTGCGCCGAGCCGGACGGGATCAGGTGATAACCCTGGAACACAAAACCGAACGCTTCGCGGCGCAGCCAGGCCAGTTCGTCGCTGTCCAGGCCGGCGACGTTTTCCCCGGCGAAGCGGTATTCGCCGGACGTTGGCCGGTCGAGGCAGCCGAGAATATTCATCAGCGTCGACTTGCCGGAGCCGGAAGCGCCGACGATCGCGACGAACTCGCCGGCATGGATCGACAGGTCGATGCCACGCAAGACGTGAACTTCAGGGGCGTCGCCACCGCCGTAGGATTTGCGGATGTCCTGCAGGTCGATCAGGGGCGTCTGCATTCAACCACCACTGCCATCGGCCGGACCGATCAGCAAGTGATCGCCTTCCTTCAGACCATCGAGAATCTGCACCTTGAGGCGGTCACTGATGCCAGTGTGCACCTCTCGCGATTCGATGTTGCCGTTGGCGGCGACCACTCGAGCCGTTTGCCGATCGCCCTTGTTGCTGCCATTCAGGGCTGCCACCGGTGCGGTCAGGATGTCTTTGGCCTGATTGGCGACGAAGAACACCTGGGTGGTCATTTCGGCCATCAAGGCGTTGTCGGCGTTATCAACGTCGAGCAGCACGGTGTAAAGCACGACGCGGGCGCTGCCGCTTTTACTGCTGCTGGCCGGGCTGCCGCCGCCCTGGCTGGTTTGATCCAGCGGTTTGGGCGGCACCGGCAGGATCTGCCGCACGGTGCTGCTCCAGCGCCGGTTACCGCCGCTGAGGGTGGTGAAGTAAGCGATCATGCCCGGTTTGACGTGGCCTATGTCGGCTTCCGACACCTCGGCCCACACCGTCATCGGTGAGAGTTTGGCGATGCGCAGGATCAGCGGTGTCTGTTGCTGGGCGTTGAGGGTCTGGCCTTCGCGGGCATCGAGGGCGACCACGGTGCCGGCCATCGGCGCATAGATCCGGGTGTAGCCGAGTTCGGCCTGATCGCTGCGCAGGCTGGCTTCGGCCTGACGAATCTGCGCCTGGAACATGTCGACGCGGGCCTGCGTGGCTTTCAGTTCGGCGCGGGCGGTTTGCACGTCTTCTTCTCGGGTCGCACCGCCGGCGGCAAGATTCTGCTGGCGCTGGTACTTCTGTTGCGCCAGTTCATGCTGGGCGCGTTGTTCCTGCAATTGCGCCTTTAGATTCTCGACGGAGAAACGCCCGGCATCGAGCTTGGCCCGCTGCGTCGACGGGTCGATCTCCACCAGCAACTGGCCTTCCTTGACCACGTCGCCGACTTCCACGTGGATCTTCTGAATCTGTCCTGAAGCCTGTGCGCCCACGTCCACATAACGGCGCGGTTGCAGGGTGCCGAGCGCGGTGACGCTGCTTTCGATATCGCCGCGTGTGACTTGCACGGTGGCAAATTTATCCCGGCCCGGCGGCATGATCTGCCACGCGGCGTAAGCGACAACGGGTATCAGACAAAGGACTGCGAGCAGGGCGCGTCGGGCGGGGCGGGGACGTTTCATGCAGGGTTCCGGCCAGTGGAAATCGGCCCGTCGTTCGGCTGGCACACAGATTCGGGCAGCGCTGAACGCTGTCGCAGGGCACGACAGACACGGGAAGCTGTCCTGTAAACGAGGAAAGTGCAGGGGAATTTAAGCGCTGACACACGATGTAACAGCAATAGCGCAGGACTATTTATCGGGCAAAGACAAACGCTACTTTAAATCTATATGAGAATTACTATAAATTACGCACCTCACGTTGCCACTATCTTGCTACCGCTCATCGCGTGTTCATCGATCAGTGTGCTCAAGGACAGAAACCGCACCTTTTTGCGGCCGGGAGTCATGTTGGAAAACTACTATCGCGAGCTGGTGTGTTTCCTGAACGCCAAGCTGGGCAACCGTCAGGTTGCCGAGGATGTGGTGCATGACGCCTATCTGCGGGTGCTGGAACGTTCCAGCAACACGCCGATCGAGCAACCCCGGGCGTTTCTTTATCGCACGGCGTTGAATCTGGTCATCGACGATCATCGGCGCAATGCCCTGCGCCAGGTCGAACCGTTGGAAGTGCTCGACAATGAAGAGCGCTATTTCACGCCGTCCCCCCACGGCACCCTCGATCACGGCCAGCGCCTGGAAATGCTCCAGCGTGCCCTGGCCGAACTGTCATCCGCCTGCCGTGAAAGTTTTCTGCTGCGCAAGATCGACGGCCTGTCGCATCCGGAAATTGCTGAACAGCTCGGCATTTCCAAGGCTCTGGTGGAAAAGCATATCGTCAATGCCATGAAACATTGCCGTCTGCGGATCAAGCAATGGGATGCCCATTGAGCCATCGCCGGTAAATTTTATTTCACTGTCCTCGTTCCTACTCAACAGACGACCTGCTGACCTGCTCAAGGCCGGTCAGGTCACTTAGGCTCTCCTTCCCCTTGTTGAGGGGCTCATCCAGAGGACACTGGAAATGACACAGGCAATTGCATCGCCCATCGTTCACGACCTGATCGGCGTCGGTTTCGGCCCTTCGAACCTGGCACTGGCCATCGCTCTGCAAGAGCGCGGCCCGACGCACGGCGAACTGGATGTACTGTTCCTCGACAAGCAGGCCGACTACAGCTGGCACGGTAATACCCTGTCGACCCAGAGCGAATTGCAGATTTCCTTCCTGAAGGATCTTGTGACCCTGCGCAATCCGACCAGCCCTTACTCGTTCGTCAATTACCTCAAGTACCACGGTCGTCTGGTCGATTTCATCAACCTCGGCACCTTCTACCCGTGCCGCATGGAGTACAACGACTACCTGCGCTGGGTCGCCGGGCAGTTCACTGAGCAGAGCCGTTATGGCGAAGAAGTGCTGACCATCGAGCCGGTACTGCACAACCATCAGGTTGAAGCGTTGCGCGTGATTTCCCGCGACAGCCAGGGGCTGCAACATGTGCGCACAACCCGTTCGGTGGTAGTGAGTGCCGGTGGCACACCGCGAATTCCCGAGGCGTTCAAGGCGTTGAAAGGCAACTCACGCGTGTTCCACCACTCGCAATACCTGTCGCAGATGGCCAAGCAGCCTTGCGTGAACAATCAGCCGATGAGCATCGCGATCATCGGAGGTGGGCAGAGCGCGGCGGAGGCCTTTATCGATCTGAACGATTCGTTCCCGTCGGTGCAAGTCGACATGATTTTGCGTGGCTCGGCCCTCAAGCCTGCGGACGACAGCCCGTTCGTCAACGAAGTGTTCTCGCCTGAGTTCACCGATCTGGTGTTCCAGCAGAACAGCGCCGAGCGTGAACGTCTGGTCAACGAGTACCACAACACCAACTATTCAGTGGTGGACATCGACCTGATCGAACGCATCTACGGCATCTTCTACCGCCAGAAAGTCTCCGGGATTGCCCGTCATGCGTTCCGCACTTTGACCACCGTCGAGAGCGCCACCGCTACTGAAAACGGTATCGAGCTGGCCGTGCGCAACAACGCCACTGGCGAAGTCACCGTGCGCCTGTACGACGCCGTGGTGCTGGCCACCGGCTACGAGCGGCAGATGCACCGCAAACTGCTCGCGCCGCTGGAAGAATACCTGGGCGGCTTCGAGGTTGATCGCAACTACAAAGTGCTCACCGACGAACGCTGCAAGGCCGGCATCTACATGCAGGGCTTCTGTCAGGCCAGTCATGGTTTGAGCGACACGTTGTTGTCGGTGTTGCCAATCCGTGCCGATGAAATTGCCGGCTCGCTGTATGAGCATGGCAAGAATCGTGGGCACAGCCGTTCGATGGCGGATCTGCTGTTGGCGACTGCCAGCTGAATCAGCATTGCCTGATACACCGCATTCGCGAGCAGGCTCGCTCCCACAATGGTTCTGTGTACGCAGGACAAAATGTGGGAGCGAGCCTGCTCGCGAAGGGGCCATCAAAAGCACCACAAAATCCGAATCCTGAACCCTTCCTGAACGCCTCCCCACATTCCCCGAAACACCTCCTTTTGCCGGTTTACTCTCCAGACATCGAGGCGTAAGCTTCGCGCGTTTTCATCAATAGCGGAGACCCACAGTGGGTACTTGTTCGAGTGACAGTTGTCGGCCGGTCTCGGTAACCGGCAGATTCTCGGCAAGATAACGCGCCTCCTTTGTGCCGTTGTCTCGCCGTAATAGCGAGCAGCGGCATCCCGTGCATGGCCAGTCCTTGGTCGTGTCTCGACGTCCCTCTCATCGACACTGAAAGAGCGTGATTCCGACTTTTTAAAGTCGCCATCGCAGCCCTATCGACACGCCTGTCTTTTCTGACCGGCGCGCCAAACCTTGCCGTGCCGGTTTACCCGGCGAACGAGGCGCGGCCGTACCTGCTTGACGGTTTCCCGGCTGACCACAGGGGCAACAGCCATGAAACTTACGCTCAAGGAATTTTTCGCAGGCTTTCTGCGGACCCGCCACTTCGCCCGGCACTTCCGTCGCCTGGCGTTGCTGGAAACCATCAACGACACCACGGTCAGCCGTGAAGTCCCGCCCACTCTGGCCAACACGCTGGTCGATGCTGCGCATGGCGACAGCGCTGTGTTGCTGTCTTCAATGGGAACCCACGCCGAAGGCCTGACTGATTTCGAAGTCGACGCCCTGCGTGCGCAGTACGGCCTTAATGAAGTCGAGCACGAGCAGCCGCTGCCGTGGTGGACACACCTGTGGCACTGCTACAAAAACCCGTTCAATCTGCTGCTGACCTTGCTGGCGGTGATCTCGTGGCTGACCGAAGACCTCAAAGCCGCCGTGGTGATTTTCTCCATGGTGGTGCTGTCGACGCTGCTGCGCTTTTGGCAGGAAAGCAAATCCAACCAGGCCGCCGACGCACTCAAGGCCATGGTCAGCAACACCGCCACGGTGATGCGCCGTGACGCACCGCGCGCCGAGTTGCCGATCAAGCAATTGGTGCCGGGCGATCTGATCGTGCTGTCGGCCGGCGACATGATTCCCGCCGATTGCCGGGTGCTCAGCGCCAAAGACCTGTTCGTCAGTCAGGCGGCAATGACTGGCGAATCGATGCCGGTGGAGAAGTTCCCGCGTCAGGCTGATCGCGACACACGCAATCCGCTGGAGCTGGAAAATATCCTGTTCATGGGTACCAACGTGGTGTCCGGCACGGCGGTGGCAGTGGTTCTCACCACCGGCAACAGCACCTACTTCGGTGCCCTGGCGCAACGTGTCGGCGCGACTGATCGTGCGGTCACGTCGTTCCAGCTGGGCGTCAACAAAGTCAGCTGGCTGTTGATCCGTTTCATGTTCGTCATGGCGCCGCTGGTGCTGTTCATCAACGGTTTCACCAAGGGTGACTGGACCGAAGCGCTGCTGTTCGCGCTGTCGATTGCGGTCGGGCTGACCCCGGAAATGCTGCCAATGATCGTCACCTCGACGTTGGCCAAAGGCGCGGTGTTTCTGTCGCGCAAGAAAGTCATCGTCAAACGCCTCGATGCCATTCAGAACTTCGGCGCCATGGACGTGCTGTGCACCGACAAGACCGGCACCCTGACCCAGGACAAGATTTTCCTCGCGCGCAATGTCGACGTCTGGGGCGAAGACTCCGACGATGTGCTGGAAATGGCCTACCTCAACAGCTACTACCAGACCGGCCTGAAAAACCTGCTCGACGTGGCCGTACTGGAACACGTGGAAGTTCACCGTGAACTGAAAGTCGGCACCGCGTTTCGCAAGGTCGATGAGATCCCGTTCGACTTCAACCGTCGCCGTATGTCGGTGGTTGTCGAGGGGCGCGGTCAGCCGCATCAACTGATCTGCAAAGGCGCGGTGGAAGAAGTGCTGGCAGTGTGCAGCCGCGTGCGTCACGGCGACGTCGATGAAGCCTTGAGCGATGAATTGCTGACCCGGATTCGTCAGGTCACCGCAGCATTCAACGCTGAAGGCTTGCGCGTAGTGGCGGTGGCGGCCCGCTCGATGCCTGAAGGTCGCGACGTCTATAGCCTGGCCGATGAACAGGATCTGACGCTGATTGGTTACGTGGCATTCCTTGATCCACCGAAAGAAAGCACCGCGCCGGCGCTCAAGGCCTTGGCCGAGCATGGCGTAGCCGTGAAGGTGCTGACCGGTGACAACGAATGGGTGACCGCGAAAATCTGCCGCGAAGTCGGCCTCGCGCAACAGGGCTTGTTACTGGGCAACGATATCGAGCGCATGAGCGATGCCGAACTGGCCGAGGCGGTAGAGAAAACCAACGTCTTCGCCAAACTGACGCCGTCGCACAAGGAACGCATCGTGCGCATCCTCAAGGGCAACGGTCATGTGGTCGGTTTCATGGGCGACGGCATCAACGATGCGCCGGCGCTGCGCACGGCCGACATCGGTATCTCGGTGGATAGCGCGGTGGACATCGCCAAAGAGGCCGCGGACATCATCCTTCTGGAAAAGAGCCTGATGGTGCTGGAGGAGGGCGTGCTCGAAGGGCGGCGCACCTTCGCCAACATGCTCAAGTACATCAAAATGACCGCCAGTTCCAACTTCGGCAACGTGTTCTCGGTGCTGGTTGCCAGTGCATTCATTCCGTTCCTGCCGATGCTGCCCATGCATCTGTTGGTGCAGAACCTGCTCTACGACATTTCGCAGATCGCCATCCCGTTCGACAACGTCGATGAAGAGATGCTGAAAAAGCCGCAGCGCTGGCAGCCGGGCGACGTCGGGCGCTTCATGCTGTTCTTCGGCCCGATCAGTTCGATCTTCGACATCACCACGTTCGCTTTGATGTGGTACGTGTTTGATGCCAACACCCCGGATCACCAGACGCTGTTCCAGTCGGGCTGGTTCGTGGTGGGGTTGCTGACCCAGACGCTGATCGTGCACATGATCCGCACGCCGAAGATTCCGTTCCTGCAAAGCCGCGCAGCCCTGCCGCTGCTGGTAATGACCGGGATCATCATGGCGGTCGGCATCTTCCTGCCGATGGGGCCGCTGGCGCACTACTTCAAATTGCAGGCGCTGCCATCGCTGTACTTCGTGTTCCTGCCGGTGATTCTGCTGGCGTACATGGCGTTGACCCAAGCGGTTAAAGGTTTCTACATCCGCCGGTTCGGCTGGCAATAACAGCAGTACAACGCTGTTCCCCGTGTGGGAGCGAGCCTGCTCGCGAAGGCGTCGTGTCAGTTGCATTTATGTTGGCTGACATACCGCTTTCGCGAGCAGGCTCGCTTCCACAGGGGATTGGTATGTTTTCAAGGACAAGACTATGCAAGCCATCAACAACCTCAACCTGACCTCGCTGCTCGACACCCTGATCAGCCTCAGCGCCGCGTTCATCCTCGGCGGTCTGATCGGCTTCGAACGCCAGTATCGGCAACGCACTGCCGGCCTGCGCACCAATGTGCTGGTGGCGGTCGGCGCAGCGATTTTCGTCGACATGGCCAACCGTCTCGCCGGCGCTGAAGGCGCGGTGCGCGTGGTTGCCTACGTGGTGTCCGGTATCGGTTTTCTCGGCGCCGGCGTAATCATGCGCGAAGAGGGCAATGTGCGTGGCCTCAACACCGCCGCGACCCTGTGGACTTCCGCCGCCGTCGGCGCCTGCGCGGGTGCTGATCTGCTCGCCGAAGCCGTGCTCGGCACACTGTTCATCCTCGCCGCCAACACCTTGCTGCGGCCGATCGTCAACAACATCAACCGTCAGCCGCTGGACGTGGTCTCGGCGGAAGTCACCAACATCGTCTACGTGATCGCCCGCCGCTCGCAGCAGAAAGCCGTGTTCGCCTTGCTCGAAGCCGAACTGGAACGCAGCAATTACCCGGCCAGCGATGTCGACGTACATGCCTTCGGCGCCGATGAAATCGAGATCGAAGCGACGCTGGCAACCACCTCGGTTGATGGTGATGAACTGGACGCACTGGTCGCGCGGATCTCGACGTCGTCGCTGGTGGTGCAGGCGTTCTGGAGTCCAAGTACTACCGATTAGCGCTGGGAAATGTCCTACATCTCGGAGAGAAAGAACTTACATTTTCACTAGGGGGCATCACTCATTATTTTCCCCGGAGCAGAGATGCCCGGCGTCCTTAATAATCAGTGAGGCATCACTTTTTTCATAACTGTTGGGCCAAGAAAATACCGGCGGCGATGGCCAAAAGTATGGGGGCTTCAGTTGTCGAAATAAGCCATGGTTTATTTGTTACAGCGATAAACCAGGTTGCCGCTCGTGAGTTATTTGGGAAGCCAGGCCGCTGGGCCTGATAAATAACTATCCCTAGAGATGCCTACGATGAATAAGTTTTTCGCTGTGACTACCGCTGCTGTTGCCATGAGCCTTGCTTCTTTCGCCAATGCTGCGCCTGCAACCGGCAACCCGGGCACCGTGCGTTTTATCGGTGAAATCGTTTCCGGTGCGTGCGGTATCGACGCCAACTCCCTTGATCAAACTGTTTCGCTGGGTCAGGTGCCGTCGAACCGTTTCAAGGCTACCGGTGATCGCTCCGACCCGGTCAAGTTCGACATCGTCCTGACCGACTGCGACACCACCACCCAGAAGAACGCCCGCTTCACCTTCAGCGGCGTGCAGGATCCATCGGTTCCAGCGCTGTTCGCCACTACTGGCCTGGCCCAGAACGTCGGCATCCGCTTGCAGGCCAGCGCTGGTGAAATGCTCGATAACGGTAAGGAGCAGGTCGCGCCGGTCGTTCTGCAAGACGGCAACAACACCGTGACCTTCGCTGCCATGTACGAAGCCACCGCGGCTGCCGTGACCACCGGTGAAGCGGACAGCGTTGCCAACTTCACTGTTGCCTACAACTGATACGCCCGTATCGATTGTTTTAAGGAAAAGGGGCGATAGCCCCTTTTTTCTTATCCGTAAGAACACTGTTTAAAGGGTATTGCCCGTGTACTGCCGCACACTTTTCGTGTCTTGCGTATTGATCATCTCTGCGCGCTATTCAAATGCCGTGGAGTTCAATTCGGAGTTTCTGAATATTGATCGTAAAGACAATATCAGCCTCGGACAGTTTACCCATGCCCAATACACTGTGCCCGGCAGTTACTTGCTGGATATCACGGTCAATCAGCGTTACTTCGGCAACCGTTCCATTGAATTCAAAAGTGCTGACGATCCGCAGGAAAGTTACGCCTGCCTGCCGGAAGAACTGGTGGCGATGTTCGGTTTGAAACCGGACGTCTTGAAGGGCCTGCCAAGATTAGCTGGCGGCCAGTGCGTTGATTTGCGCGGGATCGACAACGCCAGCATCAAGTACATCAAAAGTCTGGGCCGACTCTCGATCAGTCTGCCGCAGGCGACGTTTGAATATGACGATCCCAATTACATTCCCCCGGCTGCCTGGAGCGAGGGGCTGGACGGCGCATTGCTCGATTACCGGGTGATCGCCAACAGCCGCCAGTCCACGGCGTCCGGAGACTCCCGTTCGTTGCAAAGTTACGGCACCGCCGGGTTGAACATTGACGCCTGGCGGATTCGTGCCGATTACCAGGCCCGGCAAGAGTCCGGTAACCAGAGCGGCGACATCAATAGCAAAGCGTTCCAGTTGAACCGTCTCTATGCCTATCGCGCCTTGCCGGCCATTCGCTCGAAACTGTCGGTAGGCGAAGATTATTTGAACTCCGATGTGTTCGATACGTTTGCGCTGCGTGGTGCGACGCTGAGCAGTGACGACCGCATGCTGCCGCCCAGTTTGCGCGGTTATGCGCCGTTGATCAGTGGTTTGGCGCGGACCAACGCGACCGTGACCGTGTCGCAGCAGGGTCGGGTGTTGTACTCGACCACGGTGACTCCCGGCGCATTCAGTATTCAGGATTTGAACAGCAGCGCCCAGGGCACGCTGGACGTCACCGTGCGCGAAGAGGACGGCACCGAGCAGACCTTCACGGTCACCACTGCGGCGGTACCGTTTTTGTCCCGCGAGGGCGAGTTGCGCTACAAGGTCTCGGCCGGGCAGCCGCGACTCAACGGCGCCGGCGGCACCGAGCCGGGGTTTATTGCTTCAGAGATCGCCTACGGTTTGCCTCGGGACTGGACGGTGTATGGCGGCGTGCTTGCCGCTTCGGATTACCTGTCGGATGCCATCGGCGTCGGTAAGGATCTCGGGGTGTTCGGCGCCTTATCGGCAGACGTCACCACGTCGCGGGCCAAGCTGCGCTGGAGTGGCGAAACGGTGGTGGGTAATTCGTACCGGATCAACTATTCCAAGCGTTTCGATGACATTGGCACAGACCTGCGGTTTCTCGGCTACCGCTTTTCTGACAAGACGTTTACCAACTTCTCGCAGTTTGTCGGCGACCCTGATTCCTATTCGCTGAACTCGGGCAAGCAGCGTTATTCGGTGACGCTGGCCAAGCATTTTTCCTGGCTATCGACGAGTGTCTCCTACGACCATTCCACCTATTGGGATGCGGCGCCTTCCGAGCGTTTCGGTCTGTCGCTGGCACGCAGTTTTTCCATCGGCAACGTCAAGAACATCAATGCCAACCTGTCGGCCTATCAAACCCGCAATACGCGGCAGAACGAATCGCAGATCTATCTTGGGATTTCCATTCCGCTGGGCGGTAACTCGATGCTGTCGAGCAATATGCAGCGCTCGGGGACCGGAGCGTCGTCGGGCAACGTCGGTTATAGCCATGACGACGGCGATGGCCTGAATTATCAGGTGTATGGCGGGATCGGTGACAACCGCTACGTCAACGCTTATGTCGGCAAACGAGCATCCACCTATCGCGCCAACGCTTCTGCTACCACCGATGGCAGCACCTACCGTTCGCTGACCGGCGAGTTCGACAGTTCGCTGGTCGCCACCCGCTATGGCGTGTCGGCCCATGGCAACGGTTCGAATGGCGATACCCGGTTGCTGGTGTCGACCGAGGGTGTGCCGGACGTGGCGTTCAGTGGTCAGACCCGCTCCAACCAGGCCGGCTACGCGGTGATGGACGGTTTGCCATCGTTCCAGGCCTATGAGGCGCGGATCAACATGGAAAAGTTGCCGCTCAACACCGAAGTTTCCAACCCGGTGCAGCGTCTGGCGCTCACCGAGGGTGCTATCGGCTATGTCAATTTTTCCACTGCCCGTGGGCGTAACGCCTACGTGACGTTAACCCGAGCGGATGGCAAACCGGTGCCTTTCGGCGCGTCGGTGCAGGACAAACACACAAACAAGGAAGTAGGCATCGTCGGTGAAGCCGGGGTGACTTATCTGCTGGGCGTCAAAACGCAGGCTGAGTTGGTCGCGGTGTGGGACGACGTCAATCGTTGTGCCCTGGCCGCACTGCCTGAGGAAGACGTCGTGACCAACATCGCCAAACCCGTGCGCTGCCTTTAATCCGGGCCCGAAGTTGACTCGGCCCTTATCCTTGCGGAGAACCTTCATGCAATCTCTTTCATTGTCCACAACCCGTGGCCTGTTCAATCGATTGGGCCTCATTGCAGGCCTGTGTGTGCCGTTGTTGGCGAACGCGGCCGTGGTGCCGGATCGAACGCGAATCGTGTTCGAGGAGAGCGCGCCGTCGGTAAGCGTCACGCTCAGCAACAAGAACGCGCAGTTGCCCTTTGTCGTGCAGTCGTGGATCGAAAACGAAGCTGGCCAAAAGGTCACGACGCCGTTCATGGTGCTGCCGCCATTGCAGCGCATTGAACCCAGTGAAAGCAGCGTGCTGCGCATCGTGAAACTGCCTGAGCTGGCCTTGCCCAAAGATCGCGAGTCGGTGTTTTACCTTAACGTGCGCGAGATTCCACCCAAGACCCAGGCCGTCAATTCGATGCAGATCGCCTTGCAGTCGAAAATCAAGCTGTTCTATCGCCCGGCCTCGGTCAAACGCGAACGTGGCGAAGATCTGGCATTGGGCCTGAAGCTGAAAATAGATCCGGGCAGCAAACAGCTTTTGGTGGACAACCCGACGCCGTTCCACATCACCGTTGTCGGGTTGCTGGCCGGTGAGCAAAAGACTCGGATGCCGATCGACACCATCATGATCGCGCCCTATGCCAACGCACGCTTTCCATTGACCAGCACCGCGCTTACCTCGCTGCGGGTATCGAACATGAACGACTTCGGTGGGCAGACCGATACGCTGTTCAATTGCGTGGCAAACGTCTGCACGGGCGTCAAACCATGAAGCGCACGCAGCTCAGGCTTTGTCTGGCGATGCTGTTGCTGATGTTTTCTCAGGCGTCCTGGGCGATGTTGTGTAAATCGTTGAATGACGGTTCCTACCTGAGCGAATACATCGGCCCGGTGTCGGTGCCCGATACAGTGCCGGACGGCACGATCATCTGGCGCTCGAAAACGCATGTGGTGCCCGCCAAGTGCTTTAAGGTTCACGACATCCATTTTGCCGAAGACGACCCGATTTATTTCTACGGCAACCCGGCCGGATTGAACGCGACGCCCTGGGGTATCGAATTTGGTCTGGTGTACAAGGGGGTGACAGCCTGGGACGGTGACTGGAGCGCCAACCCCACCCAAGGGGTGAATACCGGTTTTGTTTCACGGGGCTGCCCGTCTGCCACCAATGATGCGGAGATGCTGCCGTGTTCGTTGGTCAGTCCGAGCATCGCGTTTCAGGTGGTGATCCGCAAACGCGGGCTGTTACCGCTGCAGCGGCCCTCACAAGATACGTACGACGTATTCCAGTTCGACGGGTTGTATGGACTCAATGGCGGGCCGGGCAACCCATTCGGCAATTTCCGCTTTCAACTCAGCGGCCTGCAAAATATTGTCGGGACGGCTTGCAGTGTTGATGTAACGGTAACTCCGGAGCCTGGAATCGTCGATTTCGGGATCATCCAGAAAACCGCCACCGGCCTCTCTCCGCCCAATCCGACTCGGCCGTTCAGCCTGGCGCTGGAGAAAAGATGCAGCACAGCGATCAACCTGGGCGCCACATTGGTCACGACTCAGCAGCAGGGTGATTACACGATTGTGCCGGCCAGTGATAGCCAGTTCGGCATTCAGGTGCGGGACTCACGCAATCAATTGGTGCCGATCAACGAACCTTTTCCGCTGGTCAACTTTCCGCCGGACGTGACTCATATCGACTTGCCGTTCAGTGCTTCAGTCGTATCGTTGGGCGATCCGAAGGTCGGGCCTTTCGAAGCGATCATGGTGGTGCAGATCATCTACTACTGAGGCAGGCGGCCGGCGCCAACGCCGCCATTTTTTTGCAGGCGCTATCTCTGGGAAATTTCCTACATGACTGTCGGATAAGTCCTTCGCAACGTGCTCTCGGCTGTCGCCAATATGCCTGCTCTCAGGTCGATTAAGCGATGAATTGACGATGGCCTCCCCACGTATTCTGGTGTTGGAAAATCAAGGTTTTGCGCGCAGCGTGCTGGTGAAGATGTTGCAGCGTCTTGGCGTACACGACGTGGTACAAGCCACGGATGGCGAACATGCGATGGTGCAGATGCACCTGTATGGCGGCGTCGACATCGTGCTATGCGACCTGACCGATCGCGGGCTCGATTGCCTTGAGTTTCTGCGGCGCGCCAGTCAAAGCGGCATGGTACGCGCGGTGGTGCTATGCAGCGAATTGCAACCGGAGTTGCATCGTGCGCTGGGGCAAATGCATTCGCTGGCCGGGCTGCAACTGCTCGGGATACTCCGTCGGCCGATTCAACTGCGCTCGCTGCATCGTCTCTTGCACCGCTTCAGTCTCGCTCGTGCAATGCCAGTGCCGAACGTGCTACGCAAAGAACTGCCCACTGAAGAAGAGGTGCGCCGCGGTCTTGCGTTGGGGGAGTTTCGTGCCTGGTTTCAGCCGCAGATAAAACTGCAGACCGGCACCGCCGTCGGGTTCGAGGCGCTTGCTCGATGGCAACATCCGTCACGGGGTGTGTTGCTGCCCAGTGAGTTCCTGGCGGCAGTGCTGGCGTATGACTTGATTGATCAGATGTTCAAAAGTCTGCTGGAGCAGGGCTTGAGCCTGATGGGGATCTTGCGTCGCCAAGGCGTCAACCTGACGCTGGCGTTCAACCTGCATGCCTCGCAACTGGCAAGCGGTGAACTGATCGAGCACATCAAACGGGCACTCGAGCGACATGCCTTCAAGGGTTCGACGCTGATGTTCGAACTGGCGGAAAACGGCTTGCTCGACAGCGCCCCCGGCATCCATGAAAACCTGCTGCGATTGAGGCTGTTGGGCTGCGGTTTGTCGGTCGATGACTTCGGCGTGGGCTTCTCTTCGCTCAAGCTGCTTTGCCGGCTACCCTTCAATCAGATCAAGCTCGATGGACGCTTTGTTCAGCGCCTGGATCGTCAACGCAATCGCGCCATGGTGACCTGCACACAGGGGCTGGCGCAGTCGCTGGACATGAGGCTGGTGATTGAGGGCGTCAGCAGTTCGCGGATTCGTGAGGGCCTGCTTGAACTGGGTTGTGACACTGGTCAGGGGTTTCACTTGGCCCGGCCCATGACTGGGCACGATCTGCTGCAATGGCTGGAAGCAATGGAGAATGCACGGTGAGTACTTCAGGGTTTACTCCGATGTATTTGCAGAAATTTCCTACACTTCATTCGAGCTCGTGTATTTTTGCTGCACGCACCGAATGGCTTGCTGTAACACTCACACTCATGGCCTTGACGATGTCGGTTGCCGGCGTGCTTTCCAGAGGTTTTTATGCTTAAAGCGATAGTTGTGGACGATCATCCGTTCATTCGCTCTTCGGTCAAGATGCTGCTCAAGCAGGAACAGTTCGAGGTCGTGGCGGAGGCAGACAACGGCGCCGACGCTGTGCAACTGGCCCGTGAGCATGCCCCGGATCTGATTATTCTGGATATCGCCATGCCCAAGCTCGATGGGCTGGAAGTGATTTCGCGCATCAGTGCACTGGGGCTGTCGAGCAAGATTCTGGTACTGACCTCGCAGTCGGCGCTGTTCTATTCCATGCGCTGCATGAAGGCCGGCGCCGCTGGCTATATCTCCAAGACCAACGACCTCGATGAGCTGATCAAAGCCATCAAGGCCGTGATGGACGGCTATACCTTCTTTCCCAATCTGGCCACCAGTTCGGTGCGGCGCAGCGATGTCGATACCTCTGATCTGGAACTGATCCAGAGCTTGTCCGATCGTGAGTTGGCGATCCTGCAACAGTTGTCCAACGGCCTGAGCAACAAAGAAATCGGTGAAGCGATGCTGCTGAGCAACAAAACCGTCAGCACTTACAAGACACGCCTGATCGAGAAGCTCAAGGTCAAATCGGTGGTGTATCTCGCCGATTTTGCCAAGCGCAATAACCTTGTTTAGATGAATACTTCCTTCAAAAAGTGCTTCGTCGGCCTCCTGTTGTCTGGCTTGCTGGTTGCCGGCAATACCTTTGCTGCTGCGCCTGAAACATTGCAGTTGCTTGGGCGTTCGACGGTCGATGAGTATTCGGTTTCACTCGATGAGGCGGACTGGAGCTGGTTGCGGCATCGCAAAACTCTGTTGCTGGGTGCTTCGGCTCCCGATTACTCACCGTTTGGCATTACCACCAATGACAATGACTACGAAGGTCTGACGGCCGACTATGCGCAATTGATCGCTCAGTTGCTGCATATCAAGGTCGAGGTGCGTCGTTTTGAATCGCGTACCGAGGTGCTGGCTGCGCTCAAAAGCGGTGAGATTGATTTGCTTGGCACCGCTAATGGCTACGAGGCGGTGGATCCCGACCTGGCGATTTCCCATTCGTACGCCGACGATCAGCCGACGTTGCTGACCCGTATCGGCGACAACCAGAACCTGCCGGTGGATCTGGCTGGCAAGCGCGTGGCGATGCTCTATCACTATTTGCCGCCAGAAGTGGTGAAGGCGTTCTATCCCAAGGCCATCATTCAGTTGTACCCCTCGACCTTGAGCGCTATCGGTGCGGTGGCGTTCAGCCAGGCGGACGTGTACCTGGGCGACTCGATCAGTTCCAACTACCTGATCAGCAAAAATTACCTCAATAACGTGCAGCTCAGTGATTTCTCGCGGATGGAAGTGCAGCCATTCGGCTTTGCCGTGAGTCGTGGCAATGACCGACTGTTGCGTATCCTCAATACGGCGCTGGACACGATTCCCACCAGTGAACGCATGAGCATTTTGCGCCGCTGGAGCGCCGGGGGCGCGACCATGCCCGGGCGACAGATTCTGCATTTCAGCGTCAGCGAGCAACGCTGGCTGGAGCGTCATCCCAGGATAAAAGTGGCGATCAACGAGAATTTTCTACCGCTGACGTTCTTCGACAGTGAAGGTAATTTTCGTGGCATCAGTGCCGATGTCCTGGCCAAGGTCAGCCTGCGCACCGGCCTGAAATTCGACGTGCAACGGGCCGAGTCGGTCAGTGACCTTGTCGATCGGGTGACCAGTGGCAAGGCTGACATGCTTGCAGCGTTTACTCCCAGTACCGAGCGTGAAGGCGATTTACGTTTTACCCGGCCTTACCTGACCAACCCGTTCGTATTGGTCACGGCCAGCGGCGATGCAAATCCCCAGACCCTGGATCAAATGGCCGGCAAGCGCTTGGCATTGATTCGCGGCAACGTACTGCGCGAATACCTGGTGGAGCAGTTCCCTCAGGTGCACCTGGTGACGGCGCAGAATGCTGCCGACGCGATGAACATGGTTGCGCAGGGCGAAGTCGACGGTGCGATCAACTCTTTGATCAATGCCCGCTACTTGATCTCCCGCCAGTATCGCGGCCGGTTGCAAGTCACCAGCACCGTAGGGACTCAACAGGCGCGCATAGCGCTGGCCACCGATCGTGGTGCACTGGAGTTGTACTCGATTCTCGACAAGGCGCTGTTGAGCATTTCCCCTGAAGAAATGGATGAACTGACCAACCGCTGGCGTACTGACGTCGTGGTCGACGACAGCTATTGGTTACGCCACCGCAGTACGATCATTCAAGGGTTCGTCATTGCCGGTGTCTTGCTGCTGGTGGCGTTCGGCTGGATTGCTTACCTGCGCATGCTGATGCGCAAGCGGCGCCAGGCTGAAATCGCCCTCAACGACCAGATGGAGTTCATGCGCGTGTTGATCGACGGCACGCCGCACCCGATCTATGTGCGCGACCGCGACGGACGGCTGGTGACCTGTAACAGCGGTTACCTGCAAGTGTTTGGCGTTGAACGCGAGGCGGTGATCGGCAAAACCGTGACCGACGGTGTGCTGAGTGACCCTGTCGAAGCGCAGGGCTTTGCAAGCGATTACCGGCAAGTCATGGATGAAGGCGTGCCGCGGATTGAGGATCGAAAACTCAGTCTGGGAGACGGTCGTGTCCTGACTATTTATCACTGGATGCTGCCTTACCGTGGCAGTGATGGCGAAGTCAGCGGCATGATTTCCGGCTGGATCGACGTCAGCGAACGCCAGCAACTGTTGCACGAACTGCGCATCGCCAAAGACGGCGCCGACGATGCCAACCGCGCCAAGACGACGTTCCTGGCGACCATGAGTCATGAGATCCGCACGCCGATGAATGCCGTGATCGGGATGCTGGAACTGGCCATGAAAAAAGCCGATCAGGGCGTCATGGATCGTTTCGCCATCGAGGTGGCCTCGGGCGCGGCGCGGGGCTTGCTCGATCTTATCGGCGACATTCTCGACATCGCACGGATCGAATCCGGCCGTTTGTCGCTGGCGCCGGAGCGGGCCAATCTGCGTGAGCTGATCGAGTCGGTGGTGCGGATATTCGAAGGCTTGGCGCGACAGAAACAACTGCGCCTGCAACTGGATCTGGATGCGCTGGCCAACGTAGACGTATTGATCGATCCGCTGCGCTTCAAGCAAGTGCTGTCGAATCTGTTGAGCAATGCGATCAAGTTCACCGAGGTGGGCCACGTCGTTTTGCGCGTGCGGGTCGAATCTGCAATTGACCAGGATCGGTTGGCGCTATGCCTGCGGGTCGAAGACAGTGGTCGCGGGATATCCGTCGAAGATCAGCAACGGCTGTTCACGCCGTTCACGCAGGCTGGCAACCATGGCCAGTCTGCGCAGGGCGGTTCCGGGTTGGGGCTGGTGATCAGCCGCACCTTGTGCGAAATGATGGGCGGCACGCTGACGATGCACAGTCAGTTGGGGCAGGGCACGCAGATTGAGGTGCGCCTGAGTTTACCCACCCTCCAGCCCCAGGCCCGCGTTGTGGTAGCCGAGATTGAACCGGTGACGGTCAGTCGGGCGCTGAATATCCTGGTGATCGATGACTATCCGGCCAACCGTTTGTTGTTGTCTCAACAGCTGACTTATCTGGGGCACCGGGTCACGGACGCTGAAGATGGCGCCCATGGTTTGCGGGCCTGGCGCAACGAGACTTTCGATGTAGTCATCACCGATTGCAACATGCCGATCATGAACGGCTACGAGTTGGCGCGGGCGATACGTGACGAAGAGGGTGCACGAGCATTACCGCGCAGCCTGGTACTGGGTTTCACCGCCAATGCACTGGCTGA
This sequence comes from Pseudomonas sp. NPDC087639, assembly GCF_044743385.1. Lineage (NCBI taxonomy): Bacteria > Pseudomonadati > Pseudomonadota > Gammaproteobacteria > Pseudomonadales > Pseudomonadaceae > Pseudomonas > Pseudomonas sp. NPDC087639. The sequence continues at coordinate 76,610 of NZ_JBIUWI010000007.1, forward strand.
AGAAAAGGTGCGTTGCGCGGAAGCGGGCATGGACGATTGCCTGTTCAAGCCCATCAGCCTCAAGGATCTGAATGCGCGTCTGGCCTCTGTCACGCCTCACGACCGGCCTGCAACCGAAGGTGAGGATAGCGGCGTGGCGGACGGCGGCGCTGATTTTGACCTGAGCAGTCTTGAGCAACTGACCCGCGGTGACCGGGCGTCAATCAAGAGCCTGCTGACGGATCTGGCCACCAGTAATGACGACGACATGGCCAAACTCATGCGTCTGTTTACGCAGCATGATTTGCCAGGATTGGCGGATCTTGCACACCGGGTCAAAGGTGGCGCACGGATTATCAAGGTGCAGTCACTGATCGAGGCCTGTGAGGCCTTGGAAGCCGCCAGTGAAGGTCTGGATTCGGCGGTGTTGATCGAGGCGGTGGACGCCCTGCAGCAGGCCATGGAACACCTCGCCGCGCAATTGGAAACCTACTTGGCGAACTGATCGCGGTTCGCTGGATTTTTTACGATTTGAACGTCGATATTTGCGAATTTTCCTACATTCGCCAATGCCCCTCTCTCGCTAACGTGCCGTGGTGTCAGCCGAAGGCTGATTCAGACAACGGGCGATCGATATGGACTGTCAGCGCAACGCTGACGGCCCCTATCGAAGCGCCGCACGCAACGAGCAGGGTCACTGATTCTCGGTAACGCCGACCCCTTTCACGCTGCGTGTCATCCCACTTTTTATTGTTTGGAGCAGTTGATGAACTTTCAACATCTGTCTTCCCGTGCGCGACTTTCGGTCAGCGTGCTGGTTGTCGCGGCAGCTTTGAGTGCCTGTGCCAGTGCACCGATTCCGGAGCAACAGATTTCGCTGTCCAAAGATGCGGTCAATCGTGCCGTTTCGGCAGATGCGACCCAATATGCCCCGCTGGAAATGAAGGCAGCGCAGGACAAGATGTTCCTGATGGAGCGCGCCTTGGGCGAAACAAATTACCCGCAAGCCAAAGTGCTGGCTGAGCAGATCGAAGCTGACGCCAACCTGGCCGAACGCAAGTCGCGGGCTGTGAAGTGGCAGAAGCAATTGTCAGACGCCCGCAGCGGCATCCAGGTGCTCAAGCAGGAAATGCTGCAAGACCCGGTCACCGGCTTCAATCCGCCTGTCAGCGCTCAATAAGGAAAACCCCATGCAGACTTTCAAATTACTGCCAGCCGTTTCCCTGTTTGCCCTGATGCTCGGCGGTTGCGCCACACCGCCGGAAAACCCGCAATTGCTGCAAGCCCGTGCGCAATTTGTCGCGCTGCAACAAAAAGCCGAGTCAAACACCCTCGCGGCGATTGAAACCAAGGACGCGTTCACTGCGCTGAACAAGGCCGATCAGGCTTCCCTCAAGGATCGTCAGGCGCCGGACGTTGATCAGTTGGCCTATCTGGCCAGCCAGAAAATTGCTCTGGCCGAGCAGACCATTGTCGGTCGCCAGGCAGAAGCCGACCTGAAGAAAATCGACGCCGAACGCACTCAGGTGCAGCTTGATGTCCGTACCCAGCAGCTCAAGGCCCTGCAAGCACTGAAAGCCAAAAAGACTGATCGGGGTGAGGTAGTGACCTTCGGTGACGTGCTGTTCGATACCGGCAAGGCTGATTTGAAATACGGCAGTCAGCGTCAGTTCCAGCAACTGGCCGATTTTCTGGCCAGCAACCCGGAGCGCAAGGTGCGGGTGGAAGGCTTCACCGACAACGTCGGTAACGAAGCCGCCAATCAGGTGTTGTCCGAGCGCCGCGCGGACTCTGTCGCCAGTGCGCTGTCGCAATTGGGAGTGGATCGTCGGCGTATCGTGACCCAGGGATTCGGCGAGGAATTCTCGGTGGCCGATAACGGTAGCGCGACAGGCCGCCAGCAAAATCGGCGGGTCGAAGTGATCCTGTCGAATGGGGCCGAGGTGGTCGGCGCTCGCCACTGATCGCGTCAATGAAGCCTGTTACCCGCTCTCCTTTGAGGAGCGCGGGTTTGCTGCAAACGGTGCATTTTCGCTAGACGAATGCTTTTAATACCGCTCATGCGCTTCGGAAATTTCCTACAAACGTAGGGAAATTTCCTACTCAGAAAGTTCTCTTCGATCTCTAAATTACAGACCTCAACTGAGCCGCCGGCCTTCCGTCAGTCGTTGCTCAGCCCCTATGCCATTGGCATTTCCACTGCCGACTCGGCAGTACGAATGAGGTACTGAACATGAAGACGATCAACTCCAAAAAGAATCCAGCACTGACGCTTTCGCCCCTTGCCCTGGCCATCTTCCTGTTGCTGCCGGCACACGCGAATGCGTTCACTTCATCCGTTAACAGTGGTGCTGTAGTCGATGGTGAAACCGTGGTCGGTGGCACGCAGAATATCGGCACCAACGGTACGGCAAACAACACGTTGATCGAAGTCACCGGGACGCAGACGGTTTTTCAGAACGGTGTGTCGAATGACGCTACTGTCAACGGAGTCCAGGATGTTCAGAGTGGCATCGCCAACCGCAGCATCGTCAATGCCGGCGGCTCACAGAAGGTGGGCATCGCCAGTGTGGCCAACGACACAATTCTGAACGGTGGCGCGCAGACGGTGCAAAACCCGACAGGGCGGGCCAACCGTACAGTGATCAATCAGAATGGCGTGCAGACCGTCACGCTCATGGGCACTGCTGCTGACACGGTCATCAACAACGGCGGCCTGCAGGTAGTGACCAATAAGGGTGTTGCGAACGACACCCAGGTCAACAGCGGCGCAGAGCAGAGCCTGCAAAGGGGCATGCTCGGCGGCGTGGTGGCAACCAATACACGCATCGACGGTGGCTTACAGAGTGTCTATGACACCGCCACGGCCAACAACAGCACCGTGAGCAATGGCGGGCGGATCAACCTGTACCAGGGCGCACAGGCCAATGGGTTGGTAGCGGAGGCGGGGGGCACCGTCAATATCATGGAGGACGGTGTAAAAACCGTTGATTCCCTGACCCTCAATGGCGGCAGCCTGGCCTTCGTTCCGAGCGCTGATGGCAGCTTCAAGACGTTCACGGTCAACGCTTTGTCCGGCAGCGGCAGCATCTTGATGAACACCGATATTGCCAGTCAGCATGACGACTTGCTGGTGGTGCAGGGCGCGGGAATGGCCAGTGGCGATCACACGCTGATCGTAGGGGACTCGGGCCGCGAACCGACATCTATGGATGGACGTCTGGTGTTAGTGGACACCAATGGCGGCAATGCGAAGTTTGGACTCCATGGTGGTCATGTCGATGCCGGCGCGTTCCGCTACACCTTGCAGCAACAGGGTGATGACTGGGTGCTGGCCAGTGGTGGCAGCCTTCCTGTGGATCCTGTAACGCCTGTCGATCCAGTGACACCTGTCGATCCAGCAAACCCGCTGGATCCGGTGACGCCACCGACTCCGGTCAACCCACGACCCGAAAACCTCTCCAAGGGCACTAACGCCGCCATCGCCGCGCATACGGCAGGCGCCAGTCTGTGGAGTGCGCAAATGAATGCGCTGGTCAAACGTCTGGGCGAATTGCGCATGGGGCAGGACGATGGTGGTATCTGGACGCGTGCTATCGGTAAGCGCTTCGATGTCAGCGAACACTCCAGCCGTGCTTACACCCAGGACGTCAGTGGTCTGGAAATCGGTGCCGACAAAGCGTTTGCTGTCGAGAGTGGCAAAGTCTATGTCGGTGCAATGGTCGGCACGGCTCGTTCGGATCTGGACTTCGGCGAAGGCGCCTCGGGTGAAATCGACAGCCGCATGTTCGGGATCTATGCCACCTACCTGAACGATAACGGCGTCTATGTCGACAGCGTGTTGAAGTACAGCCGCTTCGATAACGACATCAAAACCCCGAGTAATCTGGGCGAGTCGGTAAAAGGTTCCTACAGCACCAACGGTGTCGGTGCAGACATCGAGATCGGTAAACGCATCGCGCTCAAAGATGGCTGGTTCGTTGAGCCGCAGGTCGAACTCACGGCCACCCAGACCCAGGGGGCGAGCTATACCGCCAGCAACGGTCTGCGGGTCAAGACCGATAATCTGGACTCGTTGCAAAGTCGCGTCGGTTCGCTCTTTGGTCGCAGTCTGGAACTGAGTAACGGTATGAAAGCTCAGCCATACGTCAAAGCGTCCTACATTACCGAGCACGCGGGTAGCGGCAAGGTCACCGTCAACGGCAATAAATTTGATGCCGAATTGCCAGGTAGCCGTGTGGAAGTCGGATTCGGTGGCGTGTTGCAAGTCACGGAGAAAAGCAAGATTTCCCTGGATGCCGAGTACGCCAAGGGCAACGGTATCGAGCAGCCATTCGGTGTGAGCCTGGGTTATCGCTATCTTTGGTAAGAAAAAAGGCCGCGTCGGGTAGTCCCGGCGCGGCTTTGTTGTGGGATTCCGGAAGTATTCGGATCGCTTTTCAGAACTTTCTTACATAGATCGTCGAGCCTTTTGGTTAGCGTGACCTGACCCGAGCCTCATGCTCTGATCTTCACGCCATTGTTGAAATCTCATGCCTTACAAATGCTGGCGAATCCTGATCGCCGAAGACCAGCCTTATCTGCGTGTCAGAATCGAGAAGTCTCTCAAGGAACTGGGTTGCCGCAGGCTCACAACCGCGCAGTCCTTTCGGGAGCTGCTTGGCCTGACTCATTACTCGCACGATCCTTTCGAAGGCTTTGAACTGATGATCATCAACGGCGAACTGTTGGCGGCTACCGGGATTGATCCGGTGCGATTTTTCCTCAGCAATCCGCAAATCCGCCACGGTTTGATCCATGACGCACGTCGAGGGCAGCCGAAGGCGGAGACGATTTATGCCAGCCAGCAACGTCAATTGAACCTGATTCGAACGCCCGACCGGCAGTCCCTGGACGCCGTGCTGGTGTCTCTTAATGCTTAGGAAAACTCCTACACATTTTTGGATCTTTCCTAGAGTGTTTAGTCCTCTGATTTTTGAAAATTGTCTTGCCCCTCAAGAGATGAGTCGATCGCCATGCCTACTTTGCCGCTCCGTGTCCTGGTTCTAGAAGATCATACTTTCCAGCGTTCCGTCGCGGTGAGTATGCTCCAGGCGTTGGGCTGCCAAGAGGTGTTCGAGGCCAGTGACGGCGCCCAGGCACTGGCGGTGCTGGAGACCGTCGGGCAGGTGGATATTGCCCTGTGCGACTTGCAAATGGAGGGCATGGACGGTCTGGAGTTTTTGCAGCGGGTGGGTGCGTCGGGGCAGGTCAAGTCGGTCATCATCAGCAGCTCGTTGTCGGCGGATCTGTGTCGGGCGGTGCATCAAATGGTGACGCTGCTCGGACTGGAGTTGTTGGGCGATGTGGGTAAACCGCTGGATGCGCAGGTGTTGCATGATTTGTTGAAAAAGGCCCTTGCCAAACCGGTCAGCCAGCAGTCACCGATCAGCGCGAGCCCACTGGCCAGCGAAGAGGCGGTGCGCGAGGCACTGGCGCAGCGGCAGTTAAAGGCCTGGTATCAACCCAAATTCAATCTGCAGACCAGCGAGGTCTGTGGTGTCGAAGTCCTGTGCCGCTGGCAGCACCCGACGAGGGGGATCATTCCGCCTGCGGTGTTCATGCCTGTGCTGGAGCGATGCGGCTTGCTCGACGAGTTGCTGTTTTGCCAAATAGATGAAGCGTTGACTTTGCAGACCAGTGCCAGGGCGCAAGGCTTTGTGTTGAACATCGCGTTCAATTTGCAGGCTTCTCAACTCGCCAACAGTGATCTGACGGCTGCCATCAGGCACATTCTGGTCAGTCATGCGGCACCCGGTTCAAGTCTGACCTTCGAACTGACTGAAAGCGGCCTGCTGGAAGCGCCGGCTACCAGCCTGGAAAGTCTGGTGCGCTTGCGCATGATGGGCTGCCGCTTGTCCATTGATGATTTCGGTGCCGGTTTTTCCTCGTTGCAACGCTTGTGTCAACTGCCGTTCAACGAAATCAAACTCGATGCCGATTTCGTGCGCAACCTTGAGCACGAACCGCGCTGCCGTGCGGCTATCAGCAGCACCCTGGCGCTCGGCGAAACCCTCGGCATGGCCGTGGTGATCGAAGGAATTGAAACCGATGCACAGCGCCTTCAATTGCTGGGGTTGGGCTGTACGCAGGGGCAGGGGTACTGGTACGCGCGACCGATGGCCGGGGACGATTTTCTCGCCTGGCTGCATCGGCGCAATGATCGTGAGGCCTCGGATCAATGAGCGTTTTTTTAGGAATAGTCCTACAGAGTCCGTTACGAAGCTTGCGTAGTCTTGCCGCTTCTCGAAATCGTAACCACCAGGAGATCGAGCATGATCAATAAAGCCCTGCGTATCCTGATCGCCGACCCACAGCATTTCCACCGGCTGAAAATCGAGCGTCTGCTAAACGGCCTCGACTACTTTCGCGTGGCGCCGGTGCAGAGCCTCGCCGAGCTGCTGACGCTGGTGGACTATGGGTGTGAACCGTTCGATGTCGTGATCATCAACGCCGAACTGGCAGCAGGCACGCTGGATTTGTTGGGTTTTCTTCTCGATAACCCACAGGTGCGTCATGCGTTGATCTACAACGAACCCTCGGCGCCGCTGCAAGTGGTTTCAGGCTTCGCGCAGGAAAACGTGCAGATCAATCATGCGGAGTTGCCCAGTGCGCAGGCGATCTGGCACTTGATGTCGATCGTCGACGTTCCCCAGTTGCAGCAGCAACGGCCCGTGCAGCGCCGGGCTTACGCATAGAAAAACGTTTATCGCAACTGTCAGACCTGACAGGTGCTTCATTTGCCGTTCCGTGTAACAGTCTCTGCGCAGCCACTGAGTCTGGATCAACCCATACCGGCGGTCATCGTTAACTGTTGCACCGGGAGTGCTCATGAAGTCAGCGCTGATCGTCGACGATCATCCAGTGGTGCGCGCCGCCATCCGCATCGTGCTGCAAGCCGAAGGGTTCAAGGAAATCTACGAAGCCTCCAATGGTAATGAGGTGCTGGCGTTGATCCGCGAGCACAAACCCCGTCTGGTGATACTCGACCTGCATTTGCCGGCACCTGATGGGCTGGATGTGCTGGTGCGGATTAGGGCCAACGACCTTGATTGCCGGGTCCTGGTGTTCAGTTCCCATGACCCATTGTTTTACCAGGAGCGCTGTTTACGCGCCGGGGCAATGGGCTACGTGACCAAAACCAATCAGTTGCAACAACTGCATAAAGCCATTCAAGCGGTGATGTCGGGTTACACCTATTTTTGCGCGCTGCCGGATAACGTCAGCGTGTTGAACGCAGTGCAGTCCACGGAAAAACAGATGATCGATCAACTCTCTGATCGCGAGCTGAGCATTTTCGTACAACTGGGGCAGGGCAAGGCCAACAAGGCGATTGCCGAGGACATGCACCTTAGCCACAAGACCATCAGTACCTACAAAACCCGTTTGATGAAGAAACTAGGGGTCTGTTCAGCAGTGCACTTGCGCGATTTCGCCAAGCGCAATCATTTGATCTGAGCGAGCAAACATGAGCCTCGCAGGGCGGGTTTGCTGGATGTGGCTGAGCCTTGTGGCCACCTGCGGGGCAACGGATGCGTCGCAAGTGCTGCAAGTGCTGACCCGCGCCGGGCCGGAGGATATTCAGGTTCGCCTGGACGAACCGGACCGCCAATGGTTGCGTCAACACGCAGTGTTGCGCATGGGCATTTCCGGGCCGGATTACCCACCGTTCGAAATCACCCGCAATCAGCATGAACTGGAGGGGCTCACGGCCGACTACGCTGATCTGCTCGCCCAGTTGCTCGGTCTCCGGATCGAAGTCCGGCGCTTTGCCGACCGGGATGCATTGATGGCTGCGCTGAAACGCGGCGAGGTGGATCTGCTGGGCACGTCCAACAGTTTTGAGTCGGCCGACCCGGCATTCATTCTGTCCCGTGCCTATGCCGAGGATCAGCCGATGCTGGTGAGCCGCCTCGACGAAGCCTTGCCGGTGGACCTGGCAGGCAAGCGCGTCGCCATGGTCGAGGACTATCTGCCGCTGGCGAGTGTGCAGGCGTTCTACCCCGAGGCGAGCGTGCAACGGTACTCTTCGGCGATGGATGCGCTCGGCGCAGTGGCGTTCGGCATTGATGATGTTTATCTGGGCGACTTCATCAGTGCCAATTACTTGATCAACACCAATTATCGCAACGACCTGCAATTGGCCGGGCCGTCAGGGCTGGATGCCAATCCGTTCGGCTTTGCGTTGTTGCGCAGCGATGTGCGCCTCAAACGCGTCATCGACAAGGCGTTACTGGCCATTCCCATGGAGCGTCGACAACGTATCGAGCAGCGCTGGAGTGCCGGTGTTGCCGATATGGCCGAACAGTCCCGGGTGCAACTCAGTGCCGCCGAGTTGCAATGGCTGGATCAACATCCTGTGGTGCGGGTCGGCGGCATTGGAGATTTCGCGCCACTGACTTTTTTTGATGCCGATGGCCGCTTCAGCGGGCTTTCGGCGCAACTGCTGAACTTGATCAGCCAACGCAGCGGGTTGAATTTCGAGATCGTGCGCGGGGATTCGCTGGATCGTCAGATCGAGCAACTGAAGGCGGGTGAACTGGACGTGCTGCCGGTGGTGACGCCCAGCAGCGAACGTGAAACCGAACTGCAATTCACCCGGGCCTACCTGAACAATCCGTTTGTGCTGGTCAGTGCATTAACGGCGCAGAGTCCGCGCAATCTGGATGATCTGGAGGGTAGACGCCTGGCGATTTATCGCGGCCATCCGTTGCGTGGTTATCTGCAGGAGCGCGTACCTCGATTGCGCTTCATCGAAGTCAAGAGCCCCGCCGAAGGTATGGAGTTGGTCGCCATGGGGCAGGCTGATGCCGTTGTGAGTTCGTTGGTGGTGGCCCGTTACCTGCTCGCCCGGCATTACCGCGAGCGTCTGCGCATCGCCAGCACGGTCGGCGATCAACCGGCCCGTATCGCGCTGGCCACAGCGCCGCAGGCGCTCATGCTGCATTCGATCCTGAACAAGGCACTGCTGAGCATTGCCCCGCAACAGATGGACGAACTGGTTGAGCGCTGGAGCCATGATGTGGTGCTGGAGGACAACTACTGGCTGCGTCATCGTCGCGAGATTTTCGTTGGCTTCGCCGGTGCGGCGGGCTTGCTGGTGCTGGCGCTGGGGTGGATCGGTTTTCAGCGTCGGCAGATCCGCCAGCGGCAGCAATGGTTGCAGCAATTGCAGCAGGCCAAAGAGGCGGCTGACGACGCCAATCGCGCCAAGACCACGTTTCTGGCAACCATGAGCCATGAAATCCGCACACCGATGAACGCGCTGATCGGCATGCTCGAACTGGCCCTGAAACGAGCAGAAGAGGGGGTGACTGATCGCCTGGCGATTCAGGTCGCGTCCAACGCCGGGCAACAGCTGCTCGCCCTGATCGGCGACATTCTCGACATCGCGCGTATTGAAACCGGGCATTTGTCCCTCGCCCCGGAACGGGCGAACCTGCGTGAACTGGTGGTATCGGTCTGCCGGGTGTTCGAGGGGCTGGCGCGGCAGAAACGCTTGCTGTGGCACATCGAACTCGATGCGTACAGCGACGTCGATGTGTTGATTGACCCGACGCGCTTCAAGCAGGTGCTGTCGAATCTGCTGAGCAACGCGATCAAGTTCACCGAAAACGGCGAAGTGAGTCTGCGCCTTGGTGTGACGCCATTGTCGGCCGAGCGACTGGCCGTGAAAGTGGTTATCGAAGACAGCGGAATCGGCATCAGTGCGCAGGATCGGCAACGGCTGTTCAGTCCGTTCGTGCAGGCGAGCAATCACGCGCAATCGGTGCGCAGCGGTTCCGGACTGGGCCTGGTGATCAGTCGCAGTCTGTGCGAAATGATGGGCGGCGCGGTGCGCCTCGACAGTGAGCCTGGCTGCGGGACGCAAGTTACAGTCAGTCTTGAGTTGCCTCTGTTGGACGCACTCGCACAAAAGCCTGCCACCGCTGAAGCGTCGGGTGCGACTGCGTGCTCACTGAGCGTTCTGGTGGTGGACGATCATCCGGTCAACCGTTTGTTGCTGTGCTGGCAGTTGAGTGAACTCGGGCATCGTACGGTCGACACCGAGGACGGCCATTCAGGGCTGGAGCGTTGGCGTGCGCAGCTGTTCGATGTGGTGATCACCGACTGCAACATGCCGCGACGCAATGGCTATGAACTGGCACGGACCATCCGTGATGAAGAGGTCGCGAGCGGTCGGCCACCCTGCCTGATCCTCGGGTTTACCGCCAATGCGCAGATCGAGGAAAAACGTCGCTGCCTCGACGCCGGCATGGATGAATGTCTGTTCAAACCGATTCGCCTGCATGATCTGCAGCAGGCATTGAATGGCGCGAGCCACTGCGAGAGTGATGTCGACTCGAATGAACAAATTGCTCTGACAGAAATCGACCTGAGTACGCTAGAGCAGATGGCCGGCAATGATCAATCGATGATCGAGCGCCTGCGCGGAGAAGTGCTGAATAGCCTGCATCTCGATCTGCAACGACTGGACAATCTGGGGCATGAGCATGACCGTGGAGGGCTGCGCGAGCTGGCTCATCACATCAAGGGTGGTGCGCAGATGGTCGGTGCCGCGCGCGTGGTTTCGGCATGCGCAGACCTTGAACAGGCTTGCCGCGAGGCCGAAGCCGTCGCGGTGATCATGGCACTCAATCAATTGCGCGAGGCCATGCAAAGCCTCGCGCAACGTCTTCGAGCCTGAGCCTTCAATCCCAGACGGGCGCAATGCCTTTCGGGCTGGTCAGACGATGGCCGCGATCCAGCGTGGCGATTTGCGCCATGTCGGCTTCGCTCAACGTCAGTGCCGTGGCACCGAGGTTGCTTTGCAGGTTGGCGCGTTTGGTCGACGACGGGATCACCGCGTAACCCGATTGCACGGCCCAGGCGAGGGTGACTTGCGCCGGGGTGGCGTGCAGGCGTTGGGCGATCTGCTGGATCAGCGGATCCTTCAGCACTTCGCCGTAAGCCAAGGTCATGTACGAAGTGATCTGGATGCCCTGACTCTGGGCGAACTCGACCACTTTGCGATTTTGCAGGTACGGATGCAGCTCGATCTGGTTGGTCGCGATTTTGTCGGCGCCGACCGCGGCAATCGCCTGTTTCATCAAGTCGATGGTGAAATTGGAAACACCGATCTGTCGGGTCAGGCCCAGGCGTTTGGCTTCCAGCAGCGCGCCCATGAATTCTTCGACCGGCACTTGGTCTTCCGGCGATGGCCAGTGGATGAGCGTCAGGTCGAGGTAGTCGGTCTGCAGTTTTTCCAGGCTTTCCCGGAGGCTGGCGATCAGGCGATCCTTGGCGAAGTTGGCGACCCAGATCTTGCTGGTGATGAACAGTTCTTCGCGAGGAATACCGCTGGCGGCGATGGCCGCGCCGACATCGGCTTCGTTTTCGTAAATCTGTGCGGTGTCGATGACCCGGTAGCCGAGCTCAAGGGCGGTGCTTACCGAATCGATGACCACCTGGCCTTGCAAGCGAAACGTACCAAGACCGAAAGCGGGGACAGACATTGACGACTCCAGGGTTGCAGTGGGAATGGGCAGGAGTATCCGCGTCTGCATCCGTGAGAAAAACCGTTGGTGTGGCAAAGCACTTTTGATCACAAGTCATGAATCTTTTGCGGGAATTGTGTTGTCTGGCTGGCCTCTTCGCGGGCAAGCCCGCTCCCACAGGTTTCTCTGGTGTTCGCACAATCTGATTTCACTGGAGATCCCTGTGGGAGCTGGGCTTGCCCGCGATGGCGTCGCCTCGGTTTTGAATCTGTCCGCGAGCTCACTGTTCTTCAGATAGAACAATGAAGCCGGTTTTTGCCGTCTAGTGCATTAATCGTCATGGATTTAAGCTCAATCCATTGCGTCACTTACCCAATTGGAGCCAACCATGAAAAACATCATCGGTATCTACACCAGCCCGCGCGGCCATTGGGTCGGCGATGGGTTCCCGGTGCGGACACTGTTTTCCTACGACAACCTGGGCAAACACATCAGCCCGTTCCTGCTGCTCGATCACGCAGGGCCTGCCGAATTCACCCCGACCACCGAACGACGTGGCGTTGGTCAGCATCCACACCGTGGTTTCGAAACCGTGACGATTGTTTACGACGGTGAAGTGCAGCATCGCGACTCCACCGGCAGTGGCGGCACTATCGGCCCGGGCGATGTGCAATGGATGACGGCGGCTTCCGGGATCCTGCATGAGGAGTTCCACTCGGAAAACTTCGCCAAAACCGGCGGCAAACTGGAAATAGTTCAGCTGTGGGTCAACCTGCCGGCCAAGGACAAAATGGCCGAGCCGGGCTACCAGACCATTCTGGACAGCGACATCCCGAGCATCGCGCTCAAGGACGACGCCGGCAGCTTGCGTCTGATCGCCGGTGAGTTCGACGGTCACAAGGGGCCGTCGCGCACCTTCACGCCAATCGATGTGTGGGATCTGCGCCTGAACGCTGGCAAGTTGCTGACGCTGGATCTGCACGATGGCCGCAATACGGCGCTGGTTGTGCTTAAAGGCTCGGTGCAGATCAATGGACAGGAATCGGCGGAGCAAGGGCAACTGGTGTTGTTCGAACGCGATGGCCAGCAACTCATCCTCGAAGCTAGCCAGGATGCGGTGGTGTTGCTGCTCAGCGGCGAGCCGATCGACGAGCCAATCGTCGGTCACGGCCCGTTCGTGATGAACACCGAGCAGGAAATCCATCAGGCCTTCGCCGACTTCCAGTCCGGGCGCTTTGGCCGGATGCACGGCTGACACTCACCCTGTAGGAGCTGCCGCAGGCTGCTTCTACATTGGGTTTTGCGGTGTTTTTTGGCGGGTGTTCGTTCTCTGAAATCAATTACTCCTACACTGTCCCCAATCTGTGCGATCTTCTCGCGATTGGCCCCCGTCGGAGTTGTTTGATGCTGTCTCTGCTGAGCGAACACCCGTTGTTTTGCGCGTTGATCCTGATCCTGCTCGATCTCGGTCTGTGGCGTCTGATCAGTTCCCATGGCAGCGAGTGGAAACTGCTGGTGCGAGTACTGATATTCACGTTATTCAGCGTCCTGCTGTTCAACGAAGGCCTCAACCCGATGGAGCCCGCGCCATGGGTCGATAACGTGCCGCTGCATCTGGCGGCGACCGGTTTGCAGATTGGTTGGTGGCTGTTCGGCGCACGCACCCTGACGGTGTTGATCGGCGCAGTGATGATGCAGCGTGTCGGGCACACCGGGCGGTTGCTGCAGGATTTGCTGGGTGCGGTGATTTTCCTGATCGCAATCATTGCGGCGCTGGCCTACGTACTGGATCTGCCGGTCAAAGGCGTGCTGGCGACGTCCGGCGCTTTGGCGATCATCGTCGGTCTGGCCTTGCAGAGCACATTGAGTGACGTGTTTTCCGGGATCGTGCTCAATACCACCAAGCCTTATCAACTGGATGACTGGATCTCCATCGACGGCACCGAAGGCCGGGTCACCGATATCGATTGGCGCGCCACGCGTCTGCAAACCAGCCAGGGCAGCATGGCGGTCATTCCCAACTCGCTGGCGGCCAAGGCCAAGATCATCAACTTCAGTCGGCCGAGCAACATGTTCGGCGTCTCGGTCAGCGTGCAAGTTAGCCCGCATGCGCGACCCAGTTCGGTGATCGATGCGCTGGAGCGGGCGATGCAAGGCTGCCGGCAATTACTGGAAACACCGGCGCCGAGTGTGGCGTTGAAAAGTTCTGGCAGCAGCGGTTCGGAGTACGAGATCAGTGGTTTCGTCGCGTCGATGGGCGAAAAGCGTGTGGTGCGCAATCAGTTGTTCGATCTGGCGTATCGGCACTTGCAGGCATCCGGGGTCAATCTGCTGTCGAGCGTCGAACCTGTCGTGGCGGGCAATCTCTCGCGGCCACGGGCATTGCTCGACAGCTCGCCGATTTTCTCGACCCTGCGTCAGGAAGAGAAAGACACCTTCAGCCAGAACATGACCCTGCAAACCTTCCGCGCCGGCGAGCAGATTCTGGGGGCAGGGGAGGTCAGCGACCACCTGTTCATCATTGAGTCCGGCGTGGTTACGGTGGCACTGATGCGCCATGGCGCACCGTTCGAGTCCGGACGCATGGGGCCGGGCGAAGTGATCGGCGAGGCCGGCATTCTTTCCGATTCGTCGGTGCCCGCCACGTTTACCGCAAAGACCTTCTGCGCTTTGTACCGCATCGAAAAGACCTATCTGAAGCCGTGCCTGGATGCCCGTCACGATATCAGCGATGCCATGAAAACCTTGCTTGATTACCGGCTGCACAAAGCCCAGGCCCTGACTCAGGACGAGCCGGTGGTCGTGCCGAAGAAAGGCTTTTTGCAGTGGCTGCGCAATCGCGCCTGAGTGATCCTGCGTTACTTGTAGCTGGCGAGTTTCTGTTCCAGGTGCAGGCGCACTTGCGGCCACTCGTCGTCGATGATGCTGAAACGCACCGAGTTGCGCTTGCGCCCGTCCGGCATGATCCGTTCGTGGCGGACGATGCCTTCCTGTTGCGCACCGAGGCGCAGGATCGCATGGCGTGATTTCTGGTTGTTCTCGTCGGTGGTGAACTGCACGCGCACGCAGTTCAGCACGTCGAAGGCGTGACGCAACAGCAGGTATTTGGCTTCGGTGTTGACGAAGGATTTCTGCCAGCTCGCCGAGATCCAGCTGCTGCCGATTTCCAGTTTGCGGTTGAGCGCGTCGATCTTCCAGAAACGGGTAGAGCCGATCACCTCGCCGCTGTCCTTCAGCACGATGGCAAACGGCATCACAGTCCCGGCCTCGCGGCCATCAAGGGCTTTTTTCAGGTAGCTATCGACGGTGGTCGCCGAGGGCACGACGGTGACGGTGAGGTTCCACAACTCGCCGTCGGCGGCGGCTTGGAGCAGGTCGGCGGCGTCGCTGTACTGAAGCGGGCGCAGAAGGATGCGCTGGCCTTCAAGCTTGGTTTGCATGGAATTCTGGTCTCGGCAGTGCGGGCGAATGACGAGCGCCTATTACGCCGCAGCGAGACGATCCGATGCAACCAGTGCGGTGGCCGCAGGGTCACTATTTCTATCCCTACCGGCAGGAGCCCGGACGATGAAAAACCTGCGGATCGCCACGTTCAACGTCAACGGCCTGCGCGCACGGTTGCCCAACCTGCTTGATTGGCTCAAGCGCGAGCAACCGGACATTGTTTGCCTGCAAGAACTGAAATCGCTCGACAGTGCGTTTCCCGCCGTCGAGCTGGAAGCGGCCGGTTACGGCGCGATCTGACACGGCCAAGCTGCCTGGAACGGCGTGGCGATTCTCGCCCGTGATGCGCAACCGCTGGAAAGCCGCCGAGGCTTGCCGGGCGATCCCGAAGACAAGCACAGCCGTTATCTGGAAGCCGCGGTGCATGGCGTGCTCGTCGGTTGTCTGTATCTGCCCAACGGCAACCCGCAACCGGGGCCGAAGTTCGATTACAAATTGGCCTGGTTCGAGCGGCTGATCAGTTACGCGGAGGATCTGCAAGGCAGCGATCACCCCGTGGTGCTGGCCGGCGACTACAACGTCGTGCCCACGGACATGGACATCTACAACACCCGCTCATGGCTCAAGGATGCGTTGCTGCAGCCCGAGAGTCGCGAGTGTTATCAGCGCTTGCTTGACCAGGGCTGGACCGATTCGCTGCGGCATCTCTGCCCGGACGATCGCCTCTACACCTTCTGGGATTATTTTCGTAACCACTGGCAAACCAACTCGGGTTTGCGCATCGACCATCTGCTGCTCAACCCGGCGCTGAGCCCTTATCTGCACGAGGCCGGTGTAGACGCCTGGGTGCGCAACGAACCACATGCCAGTGACCATGCGCCGACGTGGATTCGTATTGGTTCACGCAAGAAACGCTAGAGGCGATTGGTGAAATCAATTGTCGAAATCAGTGCCCGATCCCGTATACATGGCGACCATCAACGCAGTGACCTGCGGCCCCATGCAAAAGGACTGAGCAATGAGTGAGCCACGCCTGACGAGTTTGACGCTTTATCTGCAACGCCTGGGTTTCGATGCACTGCCGGCGCCGACGCTGGAAACCTTGCGTCAGCTGCAGTTGCGTCACACCGGCGTCTTCCCCTTCGAAAACCTCGCGACGATTACCGGTGCACCGGTAATGATCGATCTTGCGTCAATTGAACAGAAAGTCCTGCACGATGGCCGAGGCGGTTACTGCTACGAGCTCAATCACCTGTTTTTTGCGCTGTTGTCTGAATTGGGCTTCGACGTTCGGGCGATCAGTGGGCGAGTAGTGATGAATCAGCCCGAGGGCACCTGGACCGCGCGCACGCACCGCTTGAGTCTGGTGACACTCGACGGCGTGCGTTACATCACTGATGTCGGTTTCGGTGGCATGGTGCCGACTGCACCGCTGATCCTCGACACCGAGGCTGAGCAAGCCACTCCACACGAACCGTATCGCATCGAAAAACAGAACGATGGTTACATGCTGCGCGCCAACGTCGCGGGAGAATGGCGGTCGATGTACCTGTTCGATCTACAGCGCCAGGAGGACATCGATTTCACCATCGGCAACTGGTACGTCTCGACCCATCCGCAATCACCGTTCGCCAATCGGCTGATGGTCGCGCGCACGGGTAATGGCTGGCGCAAGACGTTGAACAACGGCAACTTCGCCGTCCATCGCATGGGCGCCGATAGCGAACGGTGCGAAGTGACCGACGTTGATGAGCTGATTGAATTGCTGGAGCAGGAATTTGATCTTCGCCTGCCCGAACAACCGCAACTGCGCCACGCGCTGGGGCGGATGATTGTCGCGCCTGAAGCCTAGGGCTTCGCATCCGGCTCCAGTACCCGACGAATCTCCCCGACGGCCGCCGACAGCTTTTTCTCAAGACTCTTGAGGTCGGCGGCGGTAATACCTTTCTTGAACTGCCCGCCGTGGTCAGACTCGGTCTGGCCCTGACTGTCTGCGCCGTTGAGCAAGGCATGGCGAAGGGTGTTATTGATCACCGTCTGATAACCAAACCCTTCGTTTTCCGCCACGGTGCGCGCGGCCTCGATAACTGCATCGTCGAGCATGATGGTGATGCGGGTTTTGCCCTTGGTGGACACCACTGCGCCACGTTTGCCCTGAGAGAAGTCGTATTCGTCTTTCATCGGTCAATCCTCCAGAAAATACTCGCAACGTTCGCCCGGTGTGGCGACACGCGCAGAAATGATTCGTATGACATTCGCTTCGCGGTAACTGTACGCAACCACCAGTAAACGTCCCTTGGCGTCGAGGCCGAGGGTGATCCAGCGTTGTTCGTCATGGTCGTTGTCCTCAATCTTCAGTGCTCTTTCGTCGTGAAAAACCGCTTCGGTCTCGGCAGGCTCACGCCTCTGTGCTTGAGTTTGTTGGCTGCGTTCTTGCTTTTGTCGTACTGAATAGTGAATGACTTCATTATGCATACTTTGTATGTATAAAAAAGAGTGCAACCACACCGTCGGTCGCCGTGAACACTTCAGCCTAGTGGGGGATGGTGGAGGGGGCAGCGGGGCATGTGTTGCCGGATTTGTGGGGGATGCAAGCAGCGGGATAGAAGGTTGGGTGGCTACCTATCCATTATGTGACTGACAAGTTGTATACAACTCTATGGACATTTGTCACAAGTATTGAATACAGTGTGCGCATAACAAAAACCAGGGAACCCCCCAACCATGAAAACGCCCCATGTTTCACACCAACGGCCCGAGGACGAAAATCTCGGGGTCGGCGCGAATATGGCTTACGGCCTGCAACATGTTCTGACCATGTATGGCGGTATCGTCGCGGTACCACTGATCATCGGTCAGGCGGCCGGGCTGTCGCCGGCGGACATTGGTTTGTTGATTGCTGCTTCATTGTTTGCGGGGGGGCTGGCGACGTTGCTGCAAACCCTGGGTCTGCCGTTTTTTGGCTGTCAGTTGCCGCTGGTGCAGGGCGTGTCGTTCTCCGGCGTTGCGACCATGGTGGCGATCGTCAGCAGTGGCGGGGAGGGCGGCTTCCAGTCGGTGCTTGGCGCGGTGATAGCGGCCTCGCTGATCGGGCTGTTGATTACCCCGGTGTTTTCGCGAATTACCAAGTTCTTCCCACCGTTGGTGACCGGCATCGTCATCACGACCATCGGTTTGACGCTGATGCCGGTGGCCGCGCGTTGGGCCATGGGCGGTAACAGCCATGCGCCGGACTTCGGCAGCATGCAGAACATCGGTCTGGCGGCGGTTACGCTGGTATTGGTGTTGCTGCTGAGCAAGGTCGGCAGCTCGACCATCTCGCGTCTGTCGATCCTGTTGGCCATGGTGATCGGTACCGTGCTGGCGGTGTTCCTCGGCATGGCGGATTTTTCCAGCGTCACCACTGGCCCGATGTTCGGCTTCCCGACGCCGTTTCACTTCGGCATGCCGACGTTCCACTTCGCCGCGATCCTGTCGATGTGCATCGTGGTCATGGTGACGCTGGTGGAAACCTCGGCGGACATTTTGGCCGTCGGTGAAATCATCGGCACCAAGGTTGACTCAAAACGGCTGGGCAATGGTCTGCGTGCGGACATGCTGTCGAGTATGTTTGCGCCGATCTTTGGCTCGTTCACCCAAAGCGCTTTCGCCCAGAACGTCGGGCTGGTGGCGGTAACCGGGATCAAGAGCCGTTTTGTGGTGGCCACTGGTGGTCTGTTTCTGGTAATTCTCGGCCTGCTGCCGTTCATGGGCCGGGTGATCGCGGCGGTGCCGACTTCGGTACTCGGCGGTGCCGGTATCGTGCTGTTCGGCACGGTGGCAGCGAGCGGTATTCGTACTCTGTCGAAGGTTGATTACCGCAACAACGTCAACCTGATCATCGTCGCCACTTCGATCGGTTTCGGCATGATCCCGATTGCTGCACCGAATTTCTACGATCACTTCCCAAGCTGGTTCGCGACCATTTTCCATTCGGGCATCAGTTCGTCGGCGATCATGGCGATCCTGCTCAACCTGGCGTTCAACCACTTCACCACCGGTAACTCGGACCAGCAGTCGGTGTTTGCGGCAGCGGAAGAGCGAACCCTGCGTTTTCGCGATCTGGCGGCGCTGCGTGAAGGCGATTACTTCAGCGACGGCAAACTGCATGATTGCGATGGCAAAGAAGTGCCGGTGATTGAACCTGATGCGGAGCATGATCATGGGCACGGTGCGCCGAAGGTGCAGACTAAAAGCAGCGAGCATGTCTGAGCGCTGTGTCTGAATAGAAAAGGGCCGATCAGTCGCGAGACTGATCGGCCCTTTTTATTGCGCCGGTTTTTCGACCGTCCACAAAAAAGCCCCTGAATCTTTCAATTCAGGGGCTTTGCTATTTGGCTCCACAACCTGGACTCGAACCAGGGACCCAATGATTAACAGTCATTTGCTCTACCAACTGAGCTATTGCGGAATTGGTGCGTATGTTACTGATTCAAAAAGAGAAGTCAAGCATCGGTTGTGAAAATAGGCGATTCGACGAGACGGACGGTGGTTTGTCAGCGATTGACGGTTACCAGAACCGCGCCGGAGGTCTACCATGGCCGCCCGGAAGTGGTAACACGCGCTGCCGGTCATTCGCCGAAAAGGTACGCGCCATGAATCGCCCAGCTATCAAATCTCGCAACAGCGGGGTGCTCGCATGAGCATCGCTCAGATCAGCCTGCCCAAAGGGGTTGGCCCGCACGCCGAAAAGCTCTTCGATGCAATCACTCAAGCCAGCACCGCTGAAGAGTTGAACCGCGCCGGCGGCAAAGCCGAAGGTTTTGTCCTGGGCCTGGAAAGCACCAAGGCGATCAAAAGCCAGATCGCCGAATCGCTCTACGTCGCCTATGACGATGCCGCCAGCCAGCGCGCGACTGAACTGGCTTAACTGCCGAAGGTAATCGTGCCGAGCATCAGTTTGGCGTAAGCCGCGGTGGCTGCAAGTTGCACCAGCCACAGCACCAGACCGCCGAGGAAGACCCCGGCCGCGACTTGCAGTACCAGGCTTTTTTCGCGTTTGGCCGAGGCGCGGGGGATGAAGTCATCCAGGTCGTCACGGTCGGCACGCAGGTTGTCGTTTTTCATTTGGGTTCTCTTCAAAAATCTCGGGTGTACACAAATCTGTAGGAGTGTGTGCAGTCTAGAGGGTGTGGACACGTTTCCGGGACAAATAAAAAACGGGAAGCCCAAGGCTTCCCGTTTTTCATCACGCTGCGAAATCAGATGACTTGAACAATCGCATCCGTCACAGCCTTGATGTTGTTCTGGTTCAGCGCCGCCACGCAGATGCGGCCGGTGTCCAGGGCGTAGATGCCGAACTCGTTGCGCAGGCGGTGAACCTGTTCAGTGGTCAGGCCGGAGTAGGAGAACATGCCGCGCTGACGGCCGACGAAGCTGAAGTCACGCTGTGGCGCTTTCTCTGCCAGCATCGTCACCATTTGCTCGCGCATGCCGCGAATGCGCAGACGCATTTCCGCCAGCTCCGCTTCCCACTGAGCGCGCAGTTCCGGGCTGTTCAGCACGGCAGCGACGATGCTTGCACCGTGGGTCGGCGGGTTGGAGTAGTTGGTGCGGATCACGCGTTTGACTTGCGACAGCACGCGCGCGCTTTCTTCTTTCGATTCGCTGATGATCGACAAAGCACCAACGCGCTCGCCGTACAGCGAGAACGACTTGGAGAACGAGCTCGACACGAAGAAAGTCAGGCCGGACTCAGCGAACAGGCGCACAGCAGCGGCGTCTTCGTCGATGCCGTCACCGAAACCCTGGTAAGCCATGTCGAGGAACGGCACGTGCCCTTTGGCCTTGACCACTTGCAGTACGTTGTTCCAGTCCGCCGGGCTCAGGTCGACACCAGTCGGGTTGTGGCAGCACGCGTGCAGGACAACGATCGAGCCGTTCGGCAGGGCGTTGAGGTCTTCGAGCAGGCCGGCACGGTTCACATCGTGGGTGGCGGCGTCGTAGTAACGGTAGTTCTGCACCGCAAAGCCGGCGGTTTCGAACAGCGCGCGGTGGTTTTCCCAGCTCGGGTCGCTGATCGCCACGACAGCGTTCGGCAGCAGTTGCTTGAGGAAATCGGCACCGATTTTCAGTGCGCCAGTCCCGCCGACGGCCTGAGTGGTGATGACGCGACCGGCGCTGATCAGCGGCGAGTCGTTGCCGAACAACAGCTTTTGCACGGCCTGGTCGTAGGCAGCGATGCCATCGATCGGCAGGTAACCGCGCGAAGCGTGTTGAGCAGCGCGAACGGTTTCGGCTTCGATCACGGCGCGCAGAAGTGGAATTCGCCCCTCTTCGTTGCAGTAAACACCTACACCCAGGTTGACCTTGGTGGTCCGGGTATCGGCGTTGAATGCTTCGTTGAGGCCCAGGATTGGATCGCGGGGTGCCATTTCGACAGCGGAGAACAGGCTCATTATTACGGCGGCTCTGAATGGAGTGTGGAGGGACGTGTCGCGCTCCAGCCGGATGCACTAGAGCGGTGCACAAACGGGGAGCTAGTATAGAGGCCATCACTGAGCAATGGCGACAGGCGAATCGGCTTTTAGGGCAAGTTTTTCCGATTATTTCTCGACCGTTAGTCGATTGGTCGTGTCAGAGTCTTTACCGGATGTAGGACGTTTACCTTGAAAGCTGAGGCAATCGACACCACATTGAGCACAATCCAGGTTCTTTCTTGCGCGACATCGGTCGTTTGCGGTGTTTCTCGTGGTGATCCGCTTTGCTTGGATCTCCGCGACCCCAGAGGTGTTTATGTCCGAATTCCAGCTAGTCACCCGCTTCGAGCCCGCCGGCGATCAGCCGGAAGCCATTCGCCAATTGGTGGAGGGCATCGAAGCCGGGCTGGCGCACCAGACGCTGCTCGGTGTGACCGGCTCGGGCAAGACCTTCAGCATCGCCAATGTCATCGCGCAAATTCAGCGCCCGACTCTGGTACTGGCGCCGAACAAGACTCTGGCCGCGCAGCTGTACGGCGAGTTCAAGGCGTTTTTCCCGAACAACTCGGTCGAGTATTTTGTTTCCTACTACGACTACTACCAGCCCGAAGCGTATGTGCCATCGTCCGACACCTTCATCGAGAAGGATGCGTCGATCAACGACCACATTGAACAGATGCGCCTTTCCGCGACCAAAGCGCTGCTGGAGCGCAAGGACGCGATCATCGTTACCACGGTGTCGTGCATCTACGGTCTCGGTAGCCCGGAAACCTATTTGAAGATGGTGCTGCACGTCGATCGCGGCGACAAACTCGATCAGCGTGCGCTGCTGCGGCGTCTGGCCGATCTGCAATACACCCGCAATGATATGGACTTTGCCCGCGCGACCTTTCGCGTACGCGGTGATGTAATCGACATCTACCCGGCGGAATCGGATCTGGAAGCCATCCGCATCGAACTGTTCGATGACGAGGTCGAGAGTATTTCCGCGTTCGATCCGCTGACCGGCGAAGTCATCCGCAAGATGCCGCGCTTCACTTTTTACCCGAAAAGCCACTACGTCACGCCGCGCGAAACCCTGCTGGGTGCCATCGAGGGGATCAAGGTCGAGTTGCAGGAACGTCTCGAATACTTGCGCAGCAACAACAAACTGGTGGAAGCCCAGCGTCTGGAGCAGCGCACCCGCTTCGATCTGGAGATGATTCTCGAGCTGGGCTACTGCAACGGCATCGAAAACTACTCGCGTTACCTCTCGGGTCGCGACTCCGGTCAGGCGCCGCCGACCTTGTTCGACTATCTTCCGGCCGATGCCTTGCTGGTGATCGACGAATCCCACGTCAGCGTGCCGCAGGTCGGCGCGATGTATAAAGGTGACCGCTCGCGTAAAGAAACCTTGGTGGAATACGGTTTTCGTCTGCCATCGGCGCTGGACAACCGGCCTATGCGTTTCGACGAATTTGAAGGCATCAGCCCGCAAACGATTTTTGTCTCGGCCACGCCGGGCAATTACGAGGCGGAACACGCCGGTCGCGTTGTCGAGCAACTGGTGCGTCCGACCGGTCTGGTGGACCCGCAAATCGAAATCCGTCCGGCGTTGACTCAGGTGGATGATCTGCTCTCGGAAATCACCAAGCGTGTGGCGCTGGAAGAACGCGTGTTGGTCACCACGCTGACCAAGCGCATGTCGGAGGATTTGACCGATTACCTCGCCGACCACGGCGTGCGTGTGCGTTATCTGCACTCGGATATCGACACCGTCGAGCGGGTTGAAATCATCCGTGACCTGCGCCTCGGCACCTTCGATGTGCTGGTCGGGATCAACCTGCTGCGCGAAGGTCTGGACATGCCTGAAGTGTCGTTGGTGGCGATTCTCGATGCCGACAAGGAAGGCTTCTTGCGCTCCGAGCGCTCGCTGATCCAGACCATCGGCCGTGCCGCGCGTAACCTCAATGGCCGGGCGATTCTGTACGCCGACCGCATCACCGGTTCAATGGAGCGGGCGATTGGCGAAACCGAGCGCCGCCGTGACAAGCAGATCGCCTTCAACCTCGAAAACGGCATCACCCCGAAAGGTGTGTTCAAGGACGTCGCCGACATCATGGAAGGCGCCACCGTGCCCGGCTCGCGCAGCAAGAAGCGCAAGGGCATGGCCAAGGCTGCCGAGGAAAACGCCAAGTACGAAGCCGAATTGCGCTCGCCGAGCGAGATCACCAAGCGTATTCGGGCGCTGGAAGAGAAGATGTATCAGCTTGCTCGGGACCTGGAGTTTGAAGCGGCGGCGCAGATGCGCGATGAAATTGCCAAGCTGCGCGAGCGTCTTCTGGCTGTGTGATTGTGCGGTGAATTGTCCGGCCTCATCGCGGCCAGCGGACCTGACAGACACAAACCTGGCTTAAATGCCCTGCCCGCTGGAGCGGGGCGGGTGTCGCCTGTTACCATTCGCCGCTTGATTGTTTTGCTTTTCATTCTTTTCGAGACATGCCATGACCACCGTCCGCACTCGCATCGCGCCATCGCCTACCGGGGACCCCCACGTAGGTACCGCTTACATCGCATTGTTCAACTACTGCTTTGCCAAGCAGCATGGCGGTGAGTTCATCCTGCGGATCGAAGACACCGACCAGTTGCGTTCGACCCGCGAGTCCGAACAGCAGATCTTCGACGCCCTGCGCTGGCTGGGTATCGACTGGAGCGAAGGCCCGGATGTCGGCGGCCCGCACGGTCCATACCGCCAAAGTGAGCGCGGCGAGATCTATCAGAAGTATTGCCAGCAACTGGTCGACATGGGCCATGCTTTCCCGTGCTTCTGCACCGCTGAAGAGCTGGACCAGATGCGCGCCGAGCAAATGGCTCGCGGCGAAACCCCACGCTACGACGGCCGCGCGCTGCTGCTGTCCAAGGAAGAAGTGGCAGCACGCCTGGCCGCTGGCGAACCTCATGTGATCCGCATGAAAGTGCCGAGCGAAGGCGTCTGCGTCGTGCCGGACATGCTGCGTGGCGACGTCGAGATCCCGTGGGATCGCATGGACATGCAAGTGTTGATGAAGACCGACGGCCTGCCGACGTACTTCCTCGCCAACGTTGTCGACGATCACCTGATGGGCATCACTCACGTACTGCGCGGCGAAGAATGGCTGCCGTCGGCGCCGAAACTGATCCTGCTCTACGAATACTTCGGCTGGGAACAGCCGGAGCTGTGCTACATGCCGCTGCTGCGTAACCCGGACAAGAGCAAGCTGTCCAAGCGCAAGAACCCGACATCGGTAACGTTCTACGAGCGCATGGGCTTTATGCCGGAAGCGATGCTCAACTACCTGGGGCGCATGGGCTGGTCGATGCCGGACGAGCGCGAGAAGTTCTCGCTGCAGGAAATGGTCGACAACTTCGACCTCAAGCGTGTGTCCCTCGGCGGACCGATCTTCGACATCGAGAAGCTGTCGTGGCTCAACGGCCAGTGGTTGCGCGATCTGCCGGTGGAAGAGTTCGCCGCCCGCGTGCAGAAGTGGGCATTCAACTCCGAATACATGATGAAGATCGCGCCGCACGTTCAGGGCCGCGTCGAAACCTTCAGCCAGGTTGCACCGTTGGGCGGGTTCTTCTTCGCCGGTGGCGTCAACCCGGATGCCAAGTTGTTCGAATCGAAAAAGCTCTCGGGTGACCAGGTTCGCCAGTTGATGCAACTGATCCTTTGGAAGCTCGAAAGCCTGCGTCAGTGGGAAAAGGACAACATCACCGCGACGATTCAAGCGGTGGTCGAATCCCTGGAGCTGAAACTGCGTGATGCGATGCCGCTGATGTTTGCGGCGATCACCGGGCAGGCCAGTTCGGTGTCGGTACTCGATGCGATGGAAATCCTCGGGCCGGACCTGACACGTTACCGTCTGCGCCAGGCGATTGACCTGCTGGGCGGCGTGTCGAAGAAAGAAAACAAAGAGTGGGAAAAGCTGCTGGGCGCTATCGCTTAAGAGCGTCTGACTCTGCAGGAACCGCCGAAGGCCGGGATCGTTTGATTTCGGCCTTCGGCGTTTTTCCCCCGGACTTTCGGGGGGAGGGCGGTAAGTGATTGTTATGCCGACAAAAAACTTTGAAATATTTTAAAAATAAGTTTGACAGCCCTCCGATACGCCCTTAAGATTCGCCCCGTCCTCAGCGATGACATCAACGATGAGGGGCTTTAGCTCAGCTGGGAGAGCGCCTGCATGGCATGCAGGAGGTCAGCGGTTCGATCCCGCTAAGCTCCACCAATTTTACAAGTTCAAGGTCTGGCCACACCGGCCTTGAATCGATCAGCTCTCAGCACTGATCAGTTGTATAGAAGGGTTTGTGTCCCCTTCGTCTAGTGGCCTAGGACACCGCCCTTTCACGGCGGTAACAGGGGTTCGAGTCCCCTAGGGGACGCCACGATTACCCGCTCTGCGGGATTTATAAGGGTCATTCAATTATTGAATGGCCCTTTTGTTTGTCTGGCGTTTGGCCAATTCTCCTTTTTCCTTACACTGTGCTTCAGACCAGCGGTCATATCCTCGACTTGCAGAATATTATTATGCGAATAATATTCTAGTCGTAATATTCGGAGGCAACGATGAACGATAAAAAAGCTCAAACCCGCGAACGCATCCTCAAGGCTGCCAGCGCCGCACTGATCCAGCGCGGCCCGGCAGACCCAAGCGTGGGCGAAGTGATGGGCGCGGCCGGCCTGACCGTCGGCGGTTTTTATGCGCACTTCGAAAGCAAGGACGCAATGATGCTCGAAGCGTTCAAGCAATTGCTCGGCCGCCGTCGCGACCTGATTGCCGACATGGACGCCGAACTGACCGGCGAAGAGCGCCGCGCACTGGTCGCAGCTTTTTACCTGTCGCGCAAACATCGCGATTCCAGCGAGTCAGCATGCCCAATTCCGGCCTCTATCGGCGAACTGGGGCGTTTGCCGGAGTCGTTCCGCATCGCGCTCAACGAACATCTGGAATTGATGCTTGCGCAGTTGGCGTCCAGCCCTGAGGACACCGACAAAGCCTTGGCCGACGTGGCCTTGATGGTGGGAGGTCTGGCACTCGCAAGAGCGCTCGGCCCTGGCGATTTATCTGATCGATTGCTGCGCGCGGCCAAGTCGGCGGTGCGTTGACCTGAAGGCAACACGCCTGAGGAGAGAGCGATGAACACGTTGAAGTGGGTTCGTGGCGTTAATGGCACCTTGGGCTGGATTGCACCGAAACGGGTAGCGAGCAAAATGCGCCTGGCGTTCATGACGCCGCGTGCGCTACCACTGCGGGATTGGGAGTTACCGTT
Organism: Pseudomonas sp. NPDC087639; assembly: GCF_044743385.1. Classification (NCBI taxonomy): domain Bacteria; kingdom Pseudomonadati; phylum Pseudomonadota; class Gammaproteobacteria; order Pseudomonadales; family Pseudomonadaceae; genus Pseudomonas; species Pseudomonas sp. NPDC087639. The sequence continues at coordinate 103,293 of NZ_JBIUWI010000007.1, forward strand.
GCTGGCCAATTCCGAACGGATCACGTTGCGCTTTGGTCTGTCAGCCCTGCGCTGGGGGCAAGGTCCGACCGTTTTACTGATGCACGGCTGGGAAGGGCGGCCAACCCAATTCGCCGCGCTGATCACCGCGCTGGTCGAGGCCGGTTACACGGTCGTCGCACTCGATGGCCCGGCTCACGGCAGATCGCCGGGGCGCGAGGCCAACGTCGTATTGTTTGCCCGAGCGATGCTCGAAGCCGCCGCCGAGCTGCCGCCATTGCAAGCCGTGATCGGTCACTCCATGGGCGGCGCCAGTGCGATGCTGGCCGTGCAACTGGGCTTGCGCACCGAAACTCTCGTCAGCATTGCTGCTCCCGCGCGAATTCTCGGCGTGCTGCGCGGTTTCGCACGCTATGTCGGGATGCCACCCAGAGCACGTTCCGCGTTCATTCGTCAGGTCGAGCAGGATGTGGGCATGCGTGCCGCCACGCTGGACGTCGCCCACTACCAACTGGATATGCCCGGCCTGATCGTGCATGCCGAGGACGACAACTTCGTCTCGGTCAAAGAATCGCAACTGATCCACGAAGCCTGGTTCGACAGCCGGCTACTGCGCCTGGAAGCCGGCGGCCATCAGCGTGTGTTGGCCGACCCTCGGGTGATTGATGGCGTGTTATCACTGTTGGCCGGTCGCAGCCTTCAGGCCCGGCAATCGGCGTAAGCATCCGTTACACTGCCCCGGTTGAATAATCTGACCGGGAGTGGGGCATGGGCTGGGATCGGGCAACGCCGTTTACCATTGATCTGCAAGTGGGCGCCGAGGACATCGACGGACTGGGTCACGCGAACAACGCGGTTTACGTCACCTGGCTCGAACGCTGCGCCTGGCGCCACTCGCAGCGACTGGGGCTGGATCTGGTCGAGTACCGGCGCCTGGATCGGGCGATGGCGGTGGTGCGTCACGAGATTGATTATCTGGCGGCGGCCTATGAAGGCGACGAGTTGCAGTTGGCAACGTGGATTGTCGATTGGGATCAACGCCTGAAAATGACCCGGCATTTCCAGCTGATTCGCCCGAGCGACAACGCCACGCTGCTGCGCGCTCAAACCACGTTCGTGTGCATCGAGCTGTCCACCGGCAAGCCCAAGCGCATGCCGGCCGAGTTTGTCGAAGGCTACGGGCCGGCGATCCAGATCCCGGAACAAGCCTAAATCCCTCCCTGTAGGAGAAATGGGTTTAGCCTGCAAAAACCAGTAAACTGCCGCACGTTTTTCCTTTAAGTAGTGTTTCCCATGCAAATTGCTCTGGCGCCCATGGAGGGGTTGGTCGACGACATCCTTCGCGACGTGCTGACCCGCGTTGGCGGCATCGACTGGTGCGTGACCGAATTCATTCGGGTCAACGATCAGTTGCTCACTCCGGCCTATTTCCACAAGTTCGGCCCGGAGCTGCTCAACGGTGCCCGCACGGCGTCCGGCGTGCCGCTGCGTGTTCAGCTGTTGGGTTCCGACCCGGTGTGCCTGGCGGAAAACGCTGCGCTGGCCTGTGAACTCGGTTCCGAAGTGATCGACCTCAACTTCGGTTGCCCGGCCAAAACCGTCAACAAGTCCCGTGGCGGTGCGGTGCTGCTCAAAGAGCCGGAACTGCTCAACCAGATCGTCGAGCACGTACGTCGCGCCGTGCCGGCACACATTCCCGTAACCGCCAAGATGCGCCTGGGCTTCGACAGCCCGGACGGCTCGCTGGTCTGCGCCACCGCGTTGGCTGAGGGTGGGGCGGAACACATCGTGGTTCATGCCCGGACCAAAATGGACGGCTACAAACCGCCGGCGCACTGGGAGTGGATTCCGCGCGTGCAGGACGTGGTCAAAGTGCCGGTGTTCGCCAACGGTGATATCTGGAGTGTCGAAGACTGGCGTCGTTGCCGCGAAATCAGCGGCGTGGAAGACATCATGCTCGGTCGCGGCCTGGTGTCGCGCCCGGATCTGGCCAAACAGATCGCCGCTGCACGGGCCGGCGAAGAAGTGGTCGAGATGACCTGGGCCGAGCTGATGCCGCTGATCCAGGACTTCTGGTTGCAGGCCAAGGCGCAGATGACTGCACGTCAATCCCCGGGTCGTTTGAAGCAATGGCTGGCCATGCTGACGCGCAATTATCCTGAAGCCACCGAGCTGTTTACCGTCCTGCGCCGTGAGACCGAACCGGATCATGTCTCGCGTTTGCTCGGTCTGCCGGTCGCCGAAGCGGCCTGAAAAAAATCTGCAAATAATCTCTTGAAATCAAATCAGCGGTCCCTATCTAAGGGGTACGCGATGCCGAATTCGGGTCGCGGAATCAAAAAACCTTGCTGATTGTTTTCAGGAGATTTGAACCATGAGTACTGCATTTTCCCTCGCGCCACTGTTCCGTTCCTCGGTGGGTTTCGACCGTTTCAACGACCTGTTCGAAACCGCTCTGCGCAACGAGCCAGGCAGCACCTATCCTCCCTACAACGTTGAAAAACACGGCGACGACCAATACCGCATCGTCGTAGCGGCAGCCGGCTTCCAGGAAGAAGACCTGGAGCTGCAAGTCGAGAAGGGTGTGCTGACCATCAGTGGCGGCAAACGTGATGCCAACGAAGGCGTGACCTTCCTGCATCAGGGTATTGCCCAGCGTGCCTTCAAGTTGTCCTTCCGCCTGGCCGATCACATCGAGATCAAGGCTGCCGGCTTGAGCAACGGTTTGTTGAGCATCGACCTGTTGCGGGTGATCCCGGAAGAAGCGAAAGCCAAACGCATCCCGATCAACGGGGAGCAAAAACCGGCTCTGCAGCACTGAGTCATAAGCAGCAACACACTCGTCTGAACAGGCGATGAGTCGCTGAACGAAGGCCCCGATACGTCGGGGCCTTTTTTGTGCGCGCAGTAAACGCGCTCACAATATTTGCCGCTCCTGCCACGGCTCTTTACAATCCGCGTCAACAAGGCCGGCACTCCCTCATTCCCGCTGGCTCCGGAGCCTTTCTTCATGGACGAAATGGAACAGCGCTGGCTCTATGCGCTTTCTGCGCCTTTGGTCGCCCTCAATCCCGATGCGGACTACGCCGCACCCACATACTGCTTTGACCTCAAGCATGTCGACGTCGAAGGCGGCTGGGGCATTACAACGCGCCCGCAATTGCTCGACATGCTGAGCACGGCCGACGATGGGCACGCGACCTATTTGAATGAAGCCTATCGACAGTGGGAGCGTTGCCTGCCGTCCGAATGGCAAGCCTTGCTCGGCTCGCTGGATACCCGTCAACGCGCCTTTTATGAGTTGGCCAGTCGCACGTTCGGCGAGTGTGGCTCGGGTGGTATTCGCGCCTGGGACATTGGCCGAATGGGCTTTCTGTTGCGCTCGGCGGTACTGCATGGCTGGATCGATCTCACCGAAAGTCTCTGGCTGCACGGTCGCATGGCGGCGCGTGCGCGGTACTACTACGACAGTTGGACGAGTTACCTGAATGGCTTCGTCCTCGGCAAAGCCTTCTGGCATTGCCTGGGGAATAAAGATGAGGAACTTGCCCATGAATACGATCGGCAAGGCGACTACATCGGCACTACGGTGGTCATCAGAAAGCTTGATCGCGATGCCCGCGAATTCTTTGCCCAATTGCCCTGGGATATGCCCCTGCATCTGCCTGAGCGGCCGGACTCACTAGGGGAGTTCGACTGGTCATGAGCTGCTGGATTCGCTTGGGTATCGAGCCCACCAAAGACAATGACGCCATTCGCGGTGCCTATCGTGCGCGTTTGCCGCAACACCACCCGGAAACCGATCCGGAAGGTTTTCAGGCCCTGCGCGAGGCCTATGAACTGGCACTGCGATTCGCCCGCGAGGAAGTATCTGAAGCGCACGTGCCGACCGACGATGAGGTGAGTCCTGCTGACCAGATGTTGGCGGACTTCGAAGCGCTACTGCTCGATTCGACGCGTCGATTCACTCCGACGGCCTGGCAGGCATTCAACCTTGAGCTTGATCGACTGCCGCTAGAGGTGCTGGACGAAGTCTGCTGGCCGCTGTTGCGCGCGTTGCTCGACGCCGGACCGATTTCCCACGTCTGTGCGCGTTTGCTCGCGCAGCGCATGGGCTGGGCGAGTCGGATGCTCGATCTGGCTTTCGACAACGCCCGCACTGTAGATGAGTTTTTGAAGGCTATCGACGCGCCGGATCCGTTCGACACCTCGTTGATGAGCCATTGGCCAGCCACCGCGCAACTGGAGACCCTCTGGTACGTGCGCACGTTGAATCATCTTCACCGTAACGCATCGCTGGACGATTTCCGCTACTTCGCCAGCCTGCATACCTGCATTGCGCTGCCTGGGGATGACGCGCTGTTACAACGTCTGGCAATACAGTTCAGTCAGGCCGGCATTGCCAGTAAAGACTTTCTCGACATCATCAGCGAGCAGCATCGGCTCGCGCCGCAGGATGTTGACTGGCTTTATCTGCTGGCATGTCAGCGCAGTGCGCTGGGCATGGAAGAGTTGGCGCTTCAGGCCTGGGTGCAACTCTGGCGAGAGCATCAACACCCAAAAGCCGCCACCTGGTTGCTGGATCTGTGCGCGCGCCATCAACCACAGCGCTTGCCATTGCTGATCCAGGCGTTCGATCGTCTGGAAAACTTCCGCGGCTGGTCCGCTGACCTCAGTGATGTCACCCAGGAATACGGCAGTCCATCGCAGCGCCCGGAAACGTTGGGGCGCTGGTTCCGCGCACGGCAGCTCGACTTGCAGGGCATCGCCGATGCCTTTGTTGAATGGCGCGTCAGCGGTGATGAATTACCCCTGCTGGCGTGGTTGATCATTGAAAGCGACGACCCGTCACTCCAAACCCTGTACCAACATGCCTGGGCCTTGCATCGTGGTGATGTGACCTTGTTGCAACGAATCATGGATGCGCCAGAGACTCCGGAGATTCTTGACCAGTTGGTGCTAGAGGGCTTCAAGTATCAAGCCGATCAGCAGATCTGCTGGCTGTCCCAGGCACCCATTCCGCGTGCGCTGCATGCGTTTCTGGCCAGCGATGCAGCGGCGCAACTGCCGCCGGAACTGCAAAATGGCGAGCCGCTAGAGCTCAGTCTGCTGTGGATGCGCCGCTTGCGAGCTTATGACGCGCGTTCGCTGGCGCGGCTGGACGAAGCATTCAGTCTGAACAAGCGCGATGTCGTGCTCGACGGCCTGAAACTGCAAGCACAGTTGGCGGAACAGGGCATGTTGCTCCCGACCATCAATACCCATGGTGATGTATGGGAATGGCATCGTCAGGCGTTGTATTTGCTGGCGACTCTCGATGAGCCGGCACGTTGGCTAGGTGCTCAATCGGCGCACTGCGTTGATTCGATGAACGTTGCGCGTGAGCATCCATTGGCGCGTTTGCAGCCTCTGCTGTGCCGATTGAATCGCGAGCAGGGCAGCGCCAGTGGTCTGCTGGGCTGGCTGCAAGCGAAGGATCCAGTGCATGCCTTGCTCGCGCGTAAATTGTTCAGCGTCCAGGAAGCGCTCGACAGCACACGGCTGTTGAGCAATGACCGCTTGTACGAGTGCATGCGCAGCGATATCAGCCGTTTCAATGAGGATTTGCTCGGTCGCATGTTGTTGGGTGGGGTGCTTTATCACGATCCGCTGCTGAATGCGCAGCAGCGCAAATACCTGCTTGAGAGCATCACCGAAGTCGTCAATCCTCAGGACTGGTTCGACGGATTCCGCCACAGTCTGATCAAAGGTGAACCCATACGCCCGCCGCGTGAGGTGCTGGAGGATGACGGCGTTGATTACACCGACTCGTTTTACCTGGCGCTGGATGTGCTCAAGGATCTGGCGCGTTACGGTAGCGCCGGGGTGCCGCGACAGAAAATTCTGATGCGCATGCAGCAGGCCAAGGACAACACGCACAATGGCCTCGGCTTACGCTTTGCCTTCAGTGCATTGCTGTCGTGGTCAGAGCGTTTGCTGTTGGCCAAGGCTGACACTCGGCCGACGCCTGCAACCGCGTTCTGGCGCCTTGGCACACGACTGGGGCGCGAGGCATTTATCGGTCAGGTGATCGGCATCGTGCTGCTTACGCCATTGCTGGCCTTGTTCAGTGGCTCGATGTTTTCCGCTTTCGTGGTGTTGGCAGCGGCGCTGGTGCTGATGCTCAGCGCCATTCTGAGGCGCCTGCATGATATGGGCCGAGGTGTTGCCAGCTTTCTGATTCTGGCCGGCCTGACCCCGGTCTTGCCATTTCTGCCGCTGGTGCTGTTCGGCTTTCCCGGCGAGAAGTTGCCCAACCGCTACGGTGTACCACCGGACAGTGATCGTGAGGACACGTTATCCGGTGGTTTGCAGGCCGCGTTGCGGCGACTCAACGGTTAGAGACGCAGCTCATCCAGCACTTTGTTGAGTTGTGAGCGATGGCTGGCGATTTCTTCTGATCGCTGGCCACTCAGCACCGTGGTGAAACTGTCCAGCCATTCAGCGATGCGCTGACGCTCCTCGCCAAGGCTTTGCATCCAGGCACGTTCCAGTCGCGCCAGCAGGGTTCGGTTGGGCAGAGCATCGCGAGGATGAATTTTCAGGCTGGACAAGCGTTCCTGGCTGGCCTGACGCGATTGCTCATCGAGCCCGGTCGGGCTGCGGTCGATGCTATGGCTGTGGCGCTCGCCGGTTTCCAGCAACGTGACGTCGACTTCGAGCAAGCCATTGATGTCGTAACTGAAGCGCACGTCCAGCGCCTGGATGTGATCGCTGGGTGTCAGCGTGACATCGAAGGCATCGATGAAGATGTTGTCGCGCACCCACGGCCGTTCACCCTGATAGACCGCAATGCGGATGACTTCCTGCCTGGGCGAAGTGGTGTGGAAGCGCTCCACCCGTGACGTCGGAATGATGGTGTTGCGTTCGATAATGGGTGAGAACGCGCCTTTGACGTCATCGCCGCGCATGGTCGAAATCCCCAGCGTGTACGGACAGACATCGGTCAGGATCAACTCTTCAACCGCTCCATCCCGTGCCTTGCACGCCGCTTGCGTGGCCGCGCGGAGCGCGACAATTGTGTCCGGATCAAGATGCCGATAGGGCAGGCGCCCGAACAGCGTGGCGACCATCTGCTGCACTGCCGGCATACGCGTGGCCCCCCCCACCAGCACCAGACTGTCGAGGTCACGCGGTTTGAGCCGGGCATCGCGCAGGGCTTGTTCGATCGGTGCGCGCAGGCGGCCGAGCAGTGGCTCCCAAATCTTCACGGCACCCGCTTCGTCCAGCGACCATTCGAATGTCTTGTCGGCATGCCGCCAGCTCAATGTCTGGGTACCTTCGCCGAGTTTGCATTTGAGCTGCTCCAGCGTATCGCCAAGGCTGGCCATGCCTTGCGCATCAATCATTGACGGGGTCAGTTGCCAGTCTTTCAGGCAGGCCTGCAACAGCGCAGCGGTGAAGTCTTCGCCACCGAGAAAGTTGTCACCGGTCGACGCATGCACCTCGATCAGTGGCAGCGCATATTCCAGCACCGTGACATCGAAGGTGCCGCCGCCCAGATCGAAAATCAGCGTGCGTTCGAATTTCTGCTCATGCAGCCCATAGGCCATGGCAGCGGCAGTCGGCTCGTTGATCAGGCGCGTGACGGACAGGCCGGCCAACTCCGCAGCAAACAGCGTGCGTTTGCGTTGTTCGTCGCTGAAATAAGCCGGCACGGAAATCACCGCCTCAGAGATCGAATGACCGAGAAAGGCTTCGGCGTCCTGCTTGAGTGAGCCAAGCACCAGTGCCGACAACTCCTCCGGTCTGAACTGGCGACTGCCGAGTTCTATTTGTTTGTCGCTGCCCATGAACCGCTTGAACGCAGCGGCGGTGCGCTCCGGGTGCGTGGTCAGTCGGGCGCGGGCGGCTTTGCCGACCAGAATCGTGTCGTCTTCATCGAGACTGACCACCGATGGGGTCAGCACGTCGCCGAGGGCGTTGGGAATCAATCGGGCCTGGCCGTCCTGCCAGACGGCGATCAGACTGTTGGTGGTGCCAAGGTCAATGCCCAGCAGGGCCGGGCGGGGGAGGGTTGCATCCTGCATGATCGATCTCGAAACGGCGCAAAAAACGCGACCCTACAGGTTGCCGTCAGCACTGGCAATTGCCGGTCTGTTGCAACCTGCGCGCATCAGGGCAGCAGCTTTTTCAGACCCTCCAGGGGCAATGGCCGGCTGTGCAGATAGCCCTGATACAAGTGGCAGCCCAGACCTTGCAGGAATGCCAGTTGCTCAGGGGTTTCCACGCCTTCGGCAATCACTTCGAGTTCCAAGCTGAGGGCCATGGCAACGATGGCGCGGATGATCTCCGCGTCGTTCGGATCGGTGGTTGCGTCGCGAATGAACGACTGGTCGATTTTCAGCGTGTCCACCGGCAAACGCTTGAGGTAAGTCAGCGACGAATAGCCGGTGCCGAAATCGTCCATGGCGAAGCTCACGCCGAGTTTTTTCAGACGACGCATTTTACTGATGGTGTCTTCCAGGTTCTGAATGACGATGCCTTCGGTGATTTCCAGTTTCAGCAGCGAGCAAGGCAGGCCGTGGCTGGTCATGCTGTGTTCGATGCGCTCGACGAAGTCATTCTGACGGAACTGTCGTGGGCTGATGTTCACGCACAGGCTGAAATTCAGCGGATCGACCAGCTTCAGGGCGATTAGTTGTTTGAAGGCTTCGCAGGCTTCGTCGAGGATCCACGTGCCGACCTCCAGAATCAGGCCGCTGTCTTCCAGTACCTTGATGAACTCGGTCGGCGACTGCGCACCGAGTTCCGGATGATTCCAGCGCACCAAAGCTTCGGCGCCAATGATGCGGTTGTCGCGCGCGTCGATCTGCGGCTGAAAATGCACATTGAATTCGCCGCGAGACAGCGCCAGGCGCAAGTCGGTCTCCATGCGCAGCCGTTCGCTGGCCGCCTTCTGCATGGTGTTGTGATACATCGTCGTGGTGTTGCGCCCGGAATCCTTGGCCCGGTACAGGGCGATGTCGGCGCGTTTGAGCAGATCAGTCGGGGTCGAGCCGTGGTCTGGAATCAGCGCCACGCCGATGCTCGGCGTCACTTGCAGGCGCTGGCCATCGAGGAACATCGGTTCCGAGAGCAGTTCGCGAATGGTGTCGGCCAGATTGCGCACCTGCGCGCTGACTTCGTTGCGCGAGCCTTCCAGGCCGCTGAGCAACACCACGAATTCATCGCCACCCAGGCGCGCCACGGTATCTTCCATGCGTACGCTGGCCTCGAGCCGTGCGGTGATGATCTTCAGCACGGTGTCGCCGACCGGGTGGCCGAGGGAGTCGTTGATGTGCTTGAAGTGATCCAGATCGAGAAACAGCAGCGCACCGCGCAGGTTGTGGCGTTTGAGCAGGGCGATCTGCTGGCTCAGACGATCCATCAGCAGGGCACGGTTGGGCAGGTTGGTCAGCGGGTCGTGGTAAGCCAGATGACGGATCTGTGCTTCGGCGTTTTTCAGCAGGCTGACGTCCCGGGCAGTCAGCAGCAGGCACGCCGTTTCGTTCAGGGTGATCGGCTCGACCGAGACCTCAACCGTGAGCATTTCCCCGCGTTTGTTGCGCCCGAGCATTTCCTGATGATGCACGCGGCCCTTGATCTGCAACTCGGCCAACAATGCCGAACGTTGTTTCTCCTCGGCCCAGATGCCCACCTGATATACGGTTTTACCGACCACTTCATCGGCGCGATAGCCGGTGAGGCGACAGAAACCATCGTTGACCTCCAGATAGCGCCCGGTGTCGCGCTCGGTGATGGTGATCGCGTCGGGGCTGGAGTGAAAGGCCTTGGCGAATTTCTCTTCGCTGGCCTTGAGTGCGGCTTCCGAGCGTTGCTGTTGGGTGATATCCCGCAGCGTGGTGACGATGCACGGTTGGTTGCCGACGCTGATCTGCCGGCTGGAAATCACGCAAGTCAGCGACTGTCCGTCCTTGTGCTGGACGATGATCGCGACATTGCTCAGGCCCTGTTCACGGATGACCCGTTCGATGCGTTGCAGGCTTTTTGCAGAGGCGTCCCACAGGCCGATATCTTCGGCGGTGCGACCGATCACGTCAGCAGCGCTCCAGCCGAACGTTTGGGTGAAGCTGGAGTTGATTTCGATGAAATCGCCGCTGTCCTGGCGGGTAACGCAGATCGGGTCGGGGCTGACCTGGAACAGCGTGGCGAATTTTTCTTCCGACGCCACCAGCCGCTGCTCGCGCTCGACCTGATCGGTGATGTCCAGCAGTGTGCCGGCCATGCGCAGTGGCGCGCCGTTGTCGTCGCGATAGAGGCGCGCGCGGCTTTCCAGATAACGTGAGCTGCCATCCGGCAGTTGCACGCGATACGTCAGTTGATAATTTCCTGCCGGGCCTTCGCGCAGGCTGCGATACGCATCGCGCATGCTGTCGCGTTCTTCGCCGGGCACGCCTTCGAAAAACTCGTCGAACGATTCATGAAACGGAATCGGTTCCAGGCCATGCAGTTGCGCAGCACGGGCCGAGCCGTAGAGCATGCCACTGGGAATGTGCCAGTCCCAGGTACCGAGCTGCGCCGAGTCCAGCGCCAGATCGAGGCGTTCCTGGCTGTCTTTGAGGGCGTGTTCGGCAACTTTGCGATCGGTGGTGTCGAGGAAGGTGCTGAGCAGATAGGGCTGGCCTTCGAGTTCGACCTTTTGCGCACTGAGGATGCCGTCGTGGACCTGGCCGTTACTGGCGCGAAATTGCACTTCCATGCTGATCAGGTCGCCCTTGGCCTTGGTTTTCTTGACAAGCTCGGCGCGTTGCTCAGGGTGAACCCACAGGCCCAGTTCCAGGGTGGTGCGGCCAATGGCGCTCTGTACCGGCCAGCCGAAGAGGCTTTCGAAATACTGGTTGGCTTCGCTGATCAAGCCGTCTTCCTGGCGGGTCAGCAGAACCATGTTCGGGCACAGGTGAAACAACGTGGCGAAACGTTTCTCCGAGCTGCTCAGGGCTTGTTCGCGTTGGCGCTGGTGGGTGATTTCGCGAATCACCCCGATCATTCGGGGGCGGCCGTTTTTGTCCGGGAGCAAACTGCCGTTGATCTCCAGCCAGTGCAGGCTGCCGTCGGGCCAGCGGATGCGGTGGTGCATCGCCTGTTCCAGCGGTGCGCCGGCAATCACCGCGTGGAAGGCGCGGACGGTTTTCGCCCGATCTTCCGGCGGCAGCAAATCGAGGTACTCGAGATCTTCCGGCAGCGGCTGGCGCGGATCGAAGCCGAACAATGCCTGGGTGCCCCGTGACCAACTGATTTGCCCACGCTCGATATCCCAATACCAGGCGCCGAGCCGCGCGCCGTTGAGCGCCGCGAGCAATTGCGGCGCGCTCTCCCAGCTCTGCTCGGAGTGTCGCGGGTCAATGGCTTGAATGCGCGGCATCGGCGGAATTCGGTCAACAGATTTCGGCATCGTTAACAGGCCTTGAGCGGGTGGTGGCGTTAGGCACAGAGACAGCAGCTCTATAGGAGTAGCACAAGTTAGCCGTGAGTCCCTGGCAGATCGATTTGTGCATCCAGCAAGGCCATAAACGCCCTTGCCGCATTCGATAGCGTCCGTTCGGTGTGCACGATATAGCCTAGCTGGCGAGTGAGCTGTATGCCCGGCAATGCGATGCTCGCCACCTGATCGTCGAGCATGGTGCGCGGCAGAACGCTCCAGGCCAGGCCGATCGAGACCATCATTTTGATGGTTTCCAGATAGTTGGTGCTCATGGCGATGTTCGGCGTCAGGCCCTGCGCCTCGAATAACCGCTGAACAATATGGTGTGTAAATGTGTTGCCGCCGGGGAAAACCGCCGGATGACCGGCGATGTCCGCGAGGCTGACGGCGCCATTGCTGATCAGCGAATGCTCGGGAGCGACCACGAAATCCAGCGGGTCGTCCCAAACTGGCGTGGCTTTGACCAGTGTGTGGGGCTCCGGGGCGAGGGTGATGACCGCCAGTTCCGCACGGCCATGGAGAATTTCTTCGTAGGCCACTTCCGAATCGAGAAACTGAATATCCAGCGCGACTTGTGGGAAGCGGCGGGTGAACTCCCTTAATAGAGCCGGCAAGCGATGCAGACCGATGTGGTGACTGGTGGCCAGCGTCAGGCGACCGCTGACTTCACCGGTCAGATTAGTCAGTGCGCGACGGGTGTCGTCCAGCACGTTGAGAATCTGATAAGCCCGGGGCAGCAGGGCGCGGCCGGCCTCGGTCAGGCCGACTTCGCGACCCAGTCGATCAAACAGGCGCACCTTCAGTTGCTGCTCCAGCCCGGCGATGCGCTTGCTGATCGCCGGTTGTGTCAGATGCAAGCGTTCGCCGGCGCCGGAGAAGCTGCCGGTCTCGGCGATCGCAATAAAAGCGTTGAGGTTGGCCAGATCCATGTTGGTATTCCAGTTGGTTATCCAAAGCATAAAAAATATGAATTTGAGTTATTTAATCTAACCCCATAGGATCGGCCTCACAAGCCAAAGGGTTATTGATAAGCCCAAGGCATAGAAACAAGCTGATGAGGAACCGTCTGACGGCCGGCAAAACGCTCTACGACCCGCTCTGGGATGCGCATTTGGTCAAACAGCGCGACGATGGCTCGGCGCTGATCTACATCGACCGTCATATCATTCACGAAGTGACTTCGCCGCAAGCCTTTGAAGGCCTGCGTCTGGCCGGGCGCAAGCCTTGGCGCATCGATGCCAACATCGCGACCCCGGATCACAACGTACCGACCACGCCAGAGCGCAAGGGCGGCATCGCCGCGATTGCCGACCAGGTCTCGCGTTTGCAGGTTCAGACCCTCGACGACAACTGCGATGAATATGGCATCGTCGAATTCAAGATGAACGACGTGCGCCAAGGCATCGTCCACGTGA
>NZ_JBIUWI010000007.1:116160-119884 GCF_044743385.1 Pseudomonas sp. NPDC087639
GCAGGGCGCGACCTTGCCGGGCATGACCGTGGTCTGCGGCGACTCCCACACCTCGACCCACGGCGCATTCGGCGCCTTGGCTCACGGTATCGGCACTTCCGAAGTCGAGCACGTGCTCGCCACCCAGTGCCTGGTCGCCAAAAAAATGAAGAACATGCTGGTGCGCGTCGAAGGCCAATTGCCGTTCGGCGTGACCGCCAAGGACATCGTCCTCGCCGTTATCGGCAAGATCGGCACTGCTGGCGGTAACGGCCACGCCATCGAATTCGCCGGCAGCGCGATCCGCGACCTGTCTGTCGAAGGCCGCATGACCATCTGTAACATGTCCATCGAAGCCGGCGCCCGTGTGGGTCTGGTGGCAGCGGATCAAAAGACGGTCGATTACGTGAAAGGTCGCCCATTCGCACCAAAAGGTGCGCAGTGGGACATGGCAGTCGAAGCCTGGAAAGAGCTGGTGTCCGACGCCGACGCCAAGTTCGACACCGTGGTTGAACTCGACGCCGCGCAGATCAAGCCGCAAGTCAGCTGGGGCACTTCGCCGGAAATGGTTTTGGCCGTTGATCAGAACGTGCCGGACCCGGCCAAAGAGATGGATCTGGTCAAACGCGACTCTATCGTCCGCGCCTTGAAATACATGGGTTTGACCGCCAATCAGGCGATTACCGACATTCAGCTCGATCGGGTGTTTATCGGCTCCTGCACCAACTCGCGAATTGAAGACTTGCGCGCTGCCGCCGTGATCGCCAAGGGCCGCAAGGTGGCTTCGACTATCAAGCAAGCGATCGTGGTGCCGGGTTCGGGTCTGGTGAAGGCGCAGGCTGAATCCGAAGGTCTGGACAAGATTTTCCTCGAAGCCGGTTTCGAATGGCGCGAGCCGGGTTGCTCGATGTGCCTGGCGATGAACCCGGACCGCTTGGAGTCCGGCGAGCATTGCGCCTCGACCTCCAACCGTAACTTCGAAGGCCGTCAGGGCGCCGGTGGCCGTACCCATCTCGTCAGCCCGGCCATGGCTGCTGCGGCAGCGGTGAACGGTCGTTTCATCGACGTTCGTGAATTGATTTAAGGAGCGCAGCATGAAAGCTTTTACCCAGCACACTGGCCTTGTCGCGCCCTTGGATCGTGCCAACGTCGACACCGATCAGATCATTCCGAAGCAATTCTTGAAGTCGATCAAGCGCACCGGTTTCGGCCCTAACCTGTTCGACGAATGGCGTTACCTGGATGTCGGTCAGCCGTACCAGGACAACTCCAAGCGCCCGCTGAACAAGGACTTCGTCCTCAACGCCGAGCGTTATCAAGGTGCCAGCGTGTTGTTGGCCCGCGAGAACTTCGGTTGCGGCTCCAGCCGTGAACACGCGCCGTGGGCGCTGGAAGAATACGGTTTCCGCAGCATCATCGCGCCGAGCTACGCCGACATCTTCTTCAACAACAGCTTCAAGAACGGCTTGCTGCCGATCATCCTCAGCGACGCTGAAGTCGACGAACTGTTCAAACAGGTCGAAGCCGAGCCGGGCTATCAATTGCAGGTTGATCTGCAAGCACAGACCGTGACCCGCCCGGATGGCAAGGTTTACAGCTTTGAAATCGATGCGTTCCGTAAGCATTGCTTGCTCAACGGTCTGGACGATATTGGCCTGACCTTGCAAGACCACGAAGCGATTGCGACGTTTGAGGCCAAGCACCGTGTGAGCCAGCCTTGGCTGTTCCGCGACGCTTGATTGATTTGAGACTGATGTAGTTAGAGCGGGCCTCTTCGCGAGCAGCTCAAACAACACAAATGCAGGATGAGACCATGACCAGCACCGCCCAGCACACTCAGGTCGTACAGAAGCAATTCGGTGAACAGGCCGCCGCCTACCTGAGCAGCGCCGTTCACGCTCAAGGCACTGAATTTGCGCTGCTACAGGCTGAACTGGCAGGGCAGGGCGAGGCTCGGGTGTTGGATCTGGGGTGTGGCGCCGGTCACGTGAGTTTTCACGTCGCGCCGCTGGTCAAGGAAGTGGTCGCCTATGACCTGTCGCAGCAGATGCTCGACGTGGTGGCTACCGCTGCCGTTGATCGCGGTCTGAACAATATTTCCACGGTCAACGGCGCCGCCGAGCGTCTGCCGTTTGCCGATGGCGAGTTCGACTTCGTGTTCAGCCGTTATTCGGCGCATCACTGGAGCGATCTCGGTCTGGCCCTGCGCGAAGTGCGTCGGGTGCTTAAGCCGGGCGGCGTGGCGGCGTTTGTTGACGTGTTGTCACCGGGCAGCCCGTTGTTCGACACTTACCTGCAAAGCGTCGAAGTGCTGCGCGACACCAGCCATGTGCGCGATTATTCCGCCGGCGAGTGGTTGCGTCAGGTCAGCGAAGCCGGTCTGCATACCCGCAGCACCACGCGTCAACGCCTGCGTCTGGAATACAGCAGTTGGGTCGAGCGCATGCGCACACCCGAAGTGATGCGCGCGGCGATCCGCCAGTTGCAGCAGTCGATGGGCAACGAAGTGCGCGAATATTTTGAGATTGATGCCGATGGCTCGTTCAGTACAGATGTGATTGTGTTGATGGCTGAACGCTAAGAATTTTTCCGGGAGTGCCAGTAAACGGCGCACCGATTGAAGACACGAGGAAAGCATGAGCAAGCAGATTCTGATTCTCCCAGGTGACGGTATTGGTCCGGAAATCATGGCCGAAGCGGTCAAGGTGCTGGAGCTGGCCAACGACAAATACAGCCTGGGCTTCGAGCTGAGTCATGACGTGATCGGTGGCGCGGCCATCGACAAGCACGGCGTGCCGCTGGCTGACGAAACCCTCGACCGTGCCCGCGCTGCCGATGCTGTGCTGCTGGGGGCCGTGGGTGGGCCGAAATGGGACACCATCGAGCGCGACATTCGCCCTGAGCGCGGTCTGCTGAAAATTCGTGCGCAACTGGGCCTGTTCGGCAACCTGCGTCCGGCGATTCTCTATCCGCAATTGGCCGACGCTTCCAGCCTGAAGCCGGAAATCGTTGCCGGTCTGGACATCCTGATCGTTCGTGAGCTGACCGGTGGCATCTACTTCGGCGCGCCGCGGGGCACCCGCGAGCTGGAAAACGGCGAGCGTCAGGCCTACGACACCCTGCCGTACAGCGAAAGCGAAATCCGCCGCATCGCCCGCGTCGGTTTCGACATGGCCATGGTGCGTGGCAAGAAGCTGTGCTCGGTGGACAAGGCCAACGTGCTGGCGTCCAGCCAACTGTGGCGTGAAGTGGTTGAGCAAGTGGCCAAGGATTACCCGGAAGTCGAACTGAGCCACATGTACGTCGACAACGCGGCCATGCAACTGGTGCGCGCGCCGAAGCAGTTCGACGTGATCGTCACCGACAACCTGTTCGGCGACATTCTGTCCGACGAAGCGTCGATGCTTACTGGTTCCATCGGCATGCTGCCGTCGGCCTCGCTGGATGCCAACAACAAGGGCATGTACGAGCCTTGCCACGGTTCGGCGCCGGACATTGCCGGCAAGGGCATTGCCAACCCGTTGGCGACGATTCTGTCGGTGTCGATGATGCTGCGTTATAGCTTCAATCTGCAGGATGCGGCCGATGCCATCGAGAAAGCCGTCAGCGTCGTGCTCGATCAAGGGCTGCGCACCGGCGACATCTATTCGGCCGGTTGCACTAAAGTCGGTACGCAGGAAATGGGCGACGCAGTAGTCGCCGCGCTGCGGAATCTGTAATCTCTCGGGCCCGCTGCGAAATTCAA